>JBIIHY010000053.1:0-11736 GCA_044235305.1 Bdellovibrionota bacterium | reverse complement strand
TTCCGGTGGGAGGAGCCGCGCTTGGTGACCTTCCTGGTTCTGTGGCTCATCTTTCTTTCGTTTACGTTGCTGCGAAATTTTGGAGATCCGCAAAAGACAGCGGTACACGCCTCTATCCTTGGGCTTCTCGGGGGAGCTTCTGTCCCGATAGTGTACGTTTCAATCAAATTTCTGCCGCAGAGTGCACGACTTCATCCTGAGGTCATAGAGCATGGCGGGTTACGCGATCCGTCGTACTATCAAGCATTTGGCATATCAGTTCTTGGGATGTTTTTGTTGTGTGGGTTGTTGACGTGGCTTAGGTATCGAGTCGGGTGCCTTGAGCTATTGGCGCGGCGCGCGCAGCAGGAAGGGGAGAGAGAGTGACTATGACGCCTGATACGTACGATTCTTTGTTTTGGTCCTATACAGCGGTATGGGCGATACTGGTTATTTACATCGGTTTGCTCGGTGTTCGTGTGCGACGGCTTGAAGGGTCGTGCAGTGATAAGAAGTGCTCAGATGCGAGAGAGTAATAATCGCGCTGTAGTAGTCCAGAACGCTGAATTCCTTTTCGGCGCTCCCCATCTCGCTGCAATACGAAGGGTATCTGGCCCTGAGGTCGCAATTGTTGGACGTTCGAATGTTGGTAAGTCGTCCTTTATCAATCGAATCACGGGAAGAAAGTTGGCTCGAGTAAGTAGCCGCCCAGGTGCAACGACAGAGCTTAACTACTACAAGGTAGCAGGCTCGGCGCAGGGGAAGCCTTTCGGAGTCAATCTCGTTGATATGCCGGGATTTGGTTTTGCCAAGCTTTCCAAACAAGAGCGCGAACACATATCGCACCTCACAGTGTCGTTCCTACGCGAGCGCGAGCGGCTGAGAGCGATGATTCTGTTAAATGATTGCCGGCGAGAGCCTCAAGACGACGAACTCGCAGTGCAACGTCTCTGTGCCGAAGAGGGGCGTCATCTGCTGATAGTGCTTACTAAGTTCGATACCCTTAGAAAGAATGAACAGAAGCGCGCGGTAGAGAGTGTTGCTCATGCGTATCACCTTGAGGCAGGGGATGTGATGGTGACAGGAGAGAAGCTTTCTCCATCGCCCATATGGGAGCGTATTTTGACGTTGTTGTAGGGCAATTAACAGAGCGAGGGGTATGTTTACCGGTATAGTGCAGGGAGTAGCGGAACTCAGAGAGGTAATCGACCGAGGTGACGTAATCTCGTTTCGTCTCAAGTTCCCTGAGAAGGCACTCGACGGCGTTGCTGTCGGCGCCAGTATATCGATCGCTGGCTGTTGTTTAACAGTTGTTTCCTTTTCAAACGATGAAGCCCTCTTTGACCTTGTTCCCGAGACGCTTTCGCGTACGTGCCTGGGTAAGCTTTCCGTCGGGAGCGTAGTCAATTTCGAGAGGTCTCTTCGATTTGGTGATGAGGTCGGTGGTCATATTCTCTCTGGTCACGTCGATGTCGTTGCTACTATCAAGAGTGTTGAGAGCCTTGGGGAGAGCCGAGTTGTTACGTTTTCTGTTGAGCCGTACTGGACGAAGTATCTGTTTGAAAAAGGGTATGTGGCACTTAATGGGGCAAGCCTGACGCTGACGCGAGTTGATAAGAAGTCAGGCGATTTCTGTGTGTCTCTTATTCCAGAGACGTTAGCTAAAACTACCTTCGGTGCTGCGCGTGAGGGGAATTCTATCAACGTTGAGATTGACCGCACAACGCAGGTTATTGTTGAGACAGTAGAGCGGATTACAGCCGCAGGGGTGGGGTGAGAGCAGCTTTGGATAGCGGAACTTCCAGCTCTGCCCTGCCAGCGCTCCAGCCCTTGTAGCGCTGATTAGGCACTAGTCTCTCGCTCAAGAATCAACCGCTTGCGCTCAATCCCCCATCGATAACCCCCAAAGCTCCCATCGGCTCTGATAACTCGGTGGCACGGAATTGCTAGAGCGATCTGATTTTGAGCGCATGCAGAAGCCACAGCTCGAACTGCTGACGGGTACCCGATGGCTTGCGCAACCTCAGAGTATGAACGCATAGCACCGCGCGGAATCGTTATGAGGTATCTCCACACCCGCTGCTGGAATACTGTGCCCCTAATAGTGAGGGGTACAGCAACGTCGCTTGGGCTGTTGCTCACTACACAATCTAACCATTTTGAATATTTCGAATGAGATCCGTTGGGTAATGGTAATGCGTTGAGCAGGTGGAGGCAGGAGTTAAGAGAGCCAAGTAAGCTAGTCTCATTCTCGCCGAGGTAGTGAGCGATTAGAGCGCTGTTTTCAACCACAAGCAGAGAGGTCCCTAGCTCGGTTTGGTGTACCATGTAGTAGGGTAGGGCTGGGTGGCTCTTCATAGTATTTTGGTGCGATCTCTGCAGTGGCCTCTCATGGATGCGCGAGACCGCACACCCGAGTATCATTCCCCTTGTGGATCCCCAAGTCATCCTGCTAAGAGATCCTTTGGATACTGGATGCCCAGTGCCCAAGCCTGTCTCATTTACTATCAAAGGTGCATATGTCAAACAAAAATCTTTTCTCTTCTATATCTGCCCTCGTTGTTGGCGCTGTTGCTGGGCTCGGCGTCGCTTCAGCTCCCCTTGTTGCAGTAGCTGAGCATACAGATGGTCACGAGAAGGGGGATCATAAATGCAGTGGTGACAAGAAATGTAGCGGTGAGAAGAAGTGCAGCGGAGAGCACGGATGCCACGGCGAGTCTGCTGACGGACACAAGGAGTAATCATTCCCCATCCCGCCTCCTTTTTTCGGACGATTGCCGTGAAAAACTTTAATCTTCCGATTCTTGGGGGTGGGGCCGGTCTGAGACACGAGCACTTCGAAGAGATCCTGCGCGACAAGCCACCTTTTAATTGGTTTGAGATAATCTCAGATGAATTCATGGATTTTGGAGGGTATGCACGCGACGTACTCTCAGAGATTCGTAAATATTATACCGTAATACCGCACGGAGTGTGCCTTGCGATAGGTTCCGCTGACCCGCTTGATCGCCACTACTTGAAGAGGCTGCGCCTATTCCTGGATGAGCTGGATGCTCCGTGGACTTCAGACCACCTTTGCTTCACAAAAGTTGATCATGCAAATCTTGTTGATCTCTTGCCTCTTCCTTTTACTACCGAAGCAGTCGAGCATATTGTTGAGCGCTTAAAAGTCGTTCAGGGTGAGCTTGAAAGGCCATTTTTGCTCGAGAATGTGACTCGCTACATTACAGTCTCTGCTCGCGAGATGTCAGAGAGTGAGTTTATTTCAGAGATCTGTGAGCGTTCCGGGTGCGGACTGCTGCTCGATGTTACTAACGTACTCCTTAACAGTACGTATCACGATTTCGATCCGCATGAGTTTCTTCGTTCTTTGCCTTTGCACCGCGTAGGGCAGATTCACCTCGCTGGTTGGGAAGCTGCAGCAGACGGAACGATAATAGACAGCCACGATGGCCCCGTTCAGCCTGAGACGTGGAAGCTGTTGCGTGATGCGTTGGAATTAACTGGGCCTACGTCAGTTCTTGTTGAATGGGATGCAAAGCTGCCCTCTGTAGCTAGGCTTCTGCATGAAGCACAAGAGGCCGATAAGCTTATGGCAGAGGTTGTGGGCTAGGTATGGCGTTGCATGCTGTTCAAGTCGCGATGAAGACCCTGATCGTTGGTGGCATCGATATTCCTGAGAGCGTTGTAAGTCGCGAGGAACTGTACAGGGACCTGTTTCCTAATCTTTCAACCGAGGAATTGATAGACTTAGCATCGATTCCACCGCAGCGCCTTCAGATCTACACAGATAGTATATTCGCTGTCCAAAGTGGGATTCTACAGAGAAACTTCCCCTGCAGTGTCGAGATGATCACGCGAGCATGGCCAGCAGACCTATTCGGTCGCTTTTCACCCTATCGACTAGCTCAGGAGGTGCACAAATGCGCTGCCTGGAGAGGACTACACAGTGATTCTCTTGGCGAAAGCCTGATAGCTTTCCTGACCTCAACACGTATGGGGTCATCGATTGGCGGCTCGGTCATTCTCGATATGGCGGCGTTTGAACTTGCAAGTCTGCGTATCCGTAAGGCTCCATCTCATGGTTTCGTGCCGCAATCTCGGCAAGCGTTTCAGGACGTTGTTGAAAAGACCTCAGTTGCAGACCTGCTTGCTCGCTCACTGGTTATATCACCAACTCTTCAAGTTTTGCCGCTTTCGTTTGATGTGGTCGAAGGCGCTAAGGTTTTTAGAAAGGGTGGGGAGCCCGTCGAGTGCAAAAAGAAGTCGCATACCGTTGTTGGGGCCAGGCCAATTGATTACGGGTCAGAGTGGCATGAGGTGCCAGCGTTGGTTGGTAACCTTCTGAGAGAAGTCGCACAGAATGCTTCTTCGAGGGAAGTAACGGTTGCTGCGCTAGCTGAGGCACTTCTTCCAGCTCTCGTTGGTGATGACGACGCGGTGCTATTCCGCGAGTTCATGGTCCATCTAGTTCGGCTAGTTGAGATTGGGGCAGTGGCCACGCGGTGAAAAAAACCGGTGGGCGGTGGCTGCTGTAGGTTTGCAGGGGGTTGTAGCGACCGTAACTACACGATTCCCGCGTCTCTATTCTCAAATTGCTCAGAGCGGATTCTTTGACGCTGTTACGCCTGCTCAAAGATCGGAATCGGCCTATTGTTTGAGTCTACTGCAACCATGACCACTTCCGCCGATGTCACCGGTATAGTGTGCAGTGAATCAACACCACGGGTCGCTTCTACCTCTACTCTAACCGTGATAGACGTGCGACCGACTTTCATTGTATCACAGTAGAAACTCACGGCGTCGCCAATATACACGGGCGAGATAAACTGCACCTCACGCATCACCTTTGTGACGTACTTTTTCGGCGACACTGAGCGCGCATGCTGACCAGCAGCAAGGTCGATAAGGCTTAGGATGTGTCCGCCAAAAATGCTTCCGAGAGCATTGGTGTCTCGTGGCATCATGATGGTTCGTATCGCTGGATTTTTGGCGGTCTGCGCAGTCATAGAGTTCCTACCGTAGTCATAACTTAGCTCAGATGCAACAGCTATCTCACAGCGCGCGTCAGCGGTGACGGTGAACATAGAGATATCGATGTAAGGCTGGGTACGATCTCTTCGTTTTTTTTGCGGAGAGGATTGTATGCTTGATGATATCAGACACGAAGTAGAGGTCACGGTGGCGCCTCTTCTGAGGGATATTCTACAGGATGCGCAGCAGCTATTTCGACAAGAGTGGGCGCTGGCAAAGACGGAGGTGCGTGAGGATGCACTGCGCGCGCGGGAGGGTGCAACAGCCTTAATGCTGGGGTTCTCACTGGCGGTGCTTTCGTTTCTCTTTGCAAACCTTATGCTGGTATATTTCCTGGTTGAAGCGTACGGCTGGGCAACCTGGCAGGCTTATGGTGTGGTAACCTTGCTACTCTTTATCTCGGCTGCCGGTGCTACGTGGTGGGGGAGGCGGAGGTTGCGGTCTGTTCGTTTCTCACTTGATATTCCTTTCGGTTCCCTGGGGAGCGATATTCATTAGTGGGTCTTCGACGTTTTTCGTGGGTGCTTTTTGATGATATCGGGCCGTGACCGTGCACGAGAAGAGCCTGTTTTTTAGCTGGAACCTCAGCGTGCTCTGCCGTAGCTACTACTACTACTACCACCCACTAATTCCGTCGATGAGCCTCATTAGGAAAGGGTGGCACTCGACCCGTTTTGCCCAGCAGAGGAAGGATTTTGCTTCCCTATGTATCACCTCGGGTCCATAGGTCCATAACCCCCAAGGGGATGTTTGTAAGTTATTTATCGCCTCCCTGGAAGGTTTTATAATGTTGTCTTCGTTTCGCATCGTAGCTGCGCTCATTCGTATTCGACACCTTGCTCTGTCACTCTTTTTTTTCCCGCTAGTAGTTAGTCTAGCACTCGTTTTCCTTCAGTTAGTTGTGACGGGAGTTATACTTAAGCAGGTCAACACCACCTCGGATGGGATTGCTGCAGCGATTGAGAGAAAGGGAGATAAAAATACCATTCGCTGGCTTCTGTACGGTTCTGGTGATAGGAGAGCAGGACCGCAGGTATGTCGTTGGATTAGTGAGGGGGAAGACGAGAGACCTCCTTCTGCCGAGTGCAATCCGGACCGGCTTGATCTTGCTGTGCGCGTTCAGGACGCTGCAACGTATGATGTCAGCTCGTATGTCACGCTCTTTCGTGGTCACGTTGATCGAGTTCATGTGTGTCAATCGTGTCAGCCTGATGTAGTGATTGAGCCACGAGGAGATGGCAAGACGATATCTCTAGCGCGTAGCATCTTTGGTTTAATGCTCTTGTTTCTTCCCTATACGAACTCTGAGATTGAACAGAGCCGCGTTGTTGTGAGGCAAAGCATTGAAGAGGTACAGACTCGCTTAGGAGAGGTCTCCCTTTCAATTCCTGAAATTGACGATACGATAGGAATTACCGCCCTTAAGGGCACATTGCCGTTAGTTTTTAACGTTTCGTTCCTTGTTGTAATTGCACTGTGGTTAGCGCTGCGCGCGCATCGTAGGGTGCTCGATTACTTCTCTCGAAACGATGTGCTTTTACCCTTAGCTGCTGCATGCGGTAGGCAGCGATTCTACTCGGCAATCTGGCTGCTGACGGCACTTCGGGTTGGATGCTTCTTGATAACATCGGTGCCGATAGTTTATTTCGGCCTTAAAGATGTGATTGATGAAGAAGCCCTACGGGCAGTTAAAGTATCGCCGGAGAGCGCGGTGATGTGGGTCGTGGCATTGATTACAACTATGGCACTGGCAACCGTTATTGGTTCAATCTCTGAGCTAAAGCACAGACACTCGTTTGTAAGCTTCCTCTATAAGGTTGTTCCTTTCGCAGCGGCCGTCCTTGGAGCCGCGCTGTGGGGGCTCTCATTTATACTTCCATCGGCAGCGATGGGTACGGCGCGGCTTGTAGTATCCGCCCTGCCGATTGTAGGGATAGCGCCTGTGCTGGTTGCTCCAGCTACAAGTTTGCCCTTGGCGTCGTTAGCGGTACATGCCCTGCTTGCTACAGTGGCATTTTTCTTCATCTTGCGACGTAATGCGCGCTGGTTTGCAGCGCATCTTGAGGAGGTGTAGCAGTGGCAAAAGTAGTTCTTCAAGCAAATAACTTCTCGGTGCGTTACTCAGAGTTGGTGGCGCTTGATTTCCCAAGCCTCCAGGCGGAAGGGGCTGTTATTGCCCTGCTGGGTCACAACGGAGCAGGAAAGTCGACTTTTATAAAAAGCATGCTTGGTCTGCTCGACCCACACAGTGGTTCACTCGTGGTGAGTGACTCAGAGGGGAGACAGCTCCAGCCTGAGAGGGATATGGCGTTTTGTCCTGAAACCGGGGCCGTCTTTGCCGATATCGCTGTGGAAAGGTATCTACAACTGTGGTGTCGGATTAAGCACGGCGAATCCCGCTACTACCTGAGAGACGGCAGCCGATATGTTGAACGGCTTGGTATTCGTGAGCTGTTAAAGAAGAGGGGACGAGAATTATCAAAGGGGCAGCGTCGGCGCGTTCAGACGGCTCTGGGATTTATGGGCGACCCCAGATTGTTTCTCTTCGATGAGCCGTTCGACGGATTAGACGTGCAGCGCACTAACGACCTTATGGAAATAGTTGAGGAAGAACGGACCCGGCGGGCGTTTCTGATCTCTTCTCACCGAATGGATGTGATGGAGAGGTTAGCTGACGTGGTGGTAGTTCTGCAGCGGGGTCAGGTGGCGTGCAGCGGGTCGGTCCATGACGTGTGTCAGACGCTAGCTTATCAGGCTTCCCAGCCAGCTTCTCAGTCCCTTACGGATGCTATGCGACTGCATCTGCAGCATTTACGTCAGCGAGCAGGGTGGTGAAAAAGGATTTCCTGTTGCGCATTTTGATAGTTTGGCTTCCCCCTTTGCCAAGGCTACGGAGGACGAGGCAACTTCGTTGGAGACGCCGAAAAAATCCTCAACGTATCTCAGGGGATACGCCGCCGGTTTTTTCGGCGTCTCCGCCTCGTTTCGCCTAAACTCTCAAAATGCTCACGACGGAATCTTTTTTCACCACCCTGCTGGGCGCTGGAATAAATGGCGTGTGCTATCGAGGGGGCTGTATTTTCAATCCCTTACCGGCCGGTTTCTTGATTCTCTGGATGGCCCACTCGAACGATATTTTGTATCGTTGTCGTGAGTTTTTTAGGTCACTTTTTTTATGACTAACCCCGTACTAAACGCGCTAGCCAGCTCCACAGACCGACCTGTGCTGTGTCTTGAGATAAACCCTCCACGAGGTATCGATGTTGAGGGCGTCTTAGAGCGCTATAGGGAGCTCAAAGGGGTTGATTGTGTCAACGTGACCGATAGTGCGCTTGCTAAGATGCGCATGTCTGGCGTTGTTTTCGCGTCGCTCTTTAAGGCCCGTTTCGGTATTGAGCCGCTGGTCAATTTTTCGTGTCGGGACCGTAATATTATCGGCATGCAATCAGAGCTGCTCGGTGCGTGGGTAAGTGGGATCCGGTCAATAGTAGCATTGACCGGTGACGCAGTTACCGTTGGGGACCTTCCTGATGCAAAAGGGGTCTTTGAAGTGAACTCCATCGGATTGCTCAATATGATCCGCACTCTCAACGAGGGGCGTGATCTTGCAGGGCACGACCTTAAAGGCGGTACGGGGTTTGTGCCTGGGGTTGTGGTTAACCCAAATGTAAAGAATCCAAACGCTGAGCTAAAGCGACTTGCTCGTAAGAAAGAGTCTGGGGCGGTTTACGCGTTGAGCCAGCCTGTCTTTGATGCCCTTCAAGCCAGGGAATTCTTTAAGCGCGCGGCTGAAGAGGTTGGTGTTCAGTGTCTTGTTGGGGTTCTGCCGTTTCGGTCGGCTAAGGGCTTTGAGATGATCGCCAAAGTCCCTGGGATTAAGACACCAGAGGCGGTGTTGGCTCGGGTTCAATCGCTGCCTGAGGAGCGAGTCGCTGAAGAATCGATAGCTATCGCCCTTGAGGTTGCTGAGGCCACCAGTCAGTATGTGCGGGGAGTGCATGTGATAAGTGGCACTTCACCACTACTTGCCATAGAGCTGTGCAACCGACTAGTCTCATGGCGTTCGCAACGTACTACAGTGTGATGAGGTTGATATGAAGCGCCGAGAGCAGATGACCTTGCTCGAAAAGATTTATGTGGTTGAGATCGCCAAAGGGCTACGGGTTACCTTTGGTAAGCTGATTACCAACCTTGCCGCGCACATCATCCGAGCGCTCACTGGTCGTACTGACGTCCAAGCGGGTGTTGCGATTCAGTATCCGAATGTGCGTCGCGCGTATCCTGCCCGTTACCGCGGGCGACATAGGTTAACGCTTTATCCAAGCGGAGATATTAAGTGCACCTCATGCTTCTTGTGTGCTACTGCGTGTCCTGCGCGGTGCATTTATATCGAAGCGTGTGAACACGAAGATCCCCAGGTCGAGAAGTTTCCAAAGCGTTACGAGATAGATACATTGCTGTGCATTTACTGCGGGTACTGCGTTGAGGCGTGTCCGGTTGACGCTATTCGCATGGATACTGGGTTGCATCCTGAGGTTTACCCGGCAGACCCGCGACTCTTTATAGAGGATAAAGAAACACTAATGAATAGGTCGCGCATCCTTGAAGATCACGGACCAGAAAAGCTCTACGATATGCACATGAAGAAGATACAGGAACTGGAAAAAGTAGTCCTGTAGCTTTGCGTGCGTCTGCTTGTTTTGTAGGACGTCGCTGTGATTCGATCAAAAGTTATCTCTACTGTTGCACTCGTTGCTCTTTTCCTTGTGCCTGTCTCGGTAAATGCCGCCCCCCAGCCGGTAGAGGTGCCCTCAGGTGTTGGCCCGTTACCTGATATCTCCACGGGGCCTGTTGTTGTTGATAATGATGGGGTGCGGCTCTATAGAGCCGTTTTGCCGGAGCCGCTCTTTGATCTTGTAGCGCAGGGGGAGTTTGTTTTTTCAGCGGTAAAGACACCGCAGTTTGTGGAGAGGTTCTCAGATGCACCCGTCGCAGGTGAGCAGTCGCATCGAGTTTCTGATTCTGGTGCGATCGCTCCGGCGCCGCGTAACCCGCGAGGCCCGCTTTTTGCCCAGCAGGGTGCAGGGGGTGGGGGAGAGCCTCAATCTGCTGGGGTTGCCGAGAGAGTCTATAAGACTCTATGGAATTCAACGTCTAGTCTATGGCGTCACGGTTACGCAAAAGCCGACCTGTCGCTTGTTATTTTTAAAGAATCGATCGCAACTGGTCGGCAAGTGCGATGGCGCATTGAGCGCATCTATCCTGCTGCCCTTGGTTCCTATCCGGGAACTCTTCAGCCGCTCTTTCGTGAGAAGATCAGCGCTGTGCTTCCGGCAGTGCTTGAAGGGTTACGCTGGCTGACGATCAGGTCTGTGGGCTCAACTGATGACTACGTATGGGTAGCTTCTCCAATAACGGGCGGCGTCAGGCAGATGACGGGTAGTAATCGAGCAGACGATCTCTTCAGCGGTGCATTCTCTCCCGATGATCTCTTCGTCTGGTCTGGGAAGGTAGAGTTGGTACAGCCTCAGAGGGTCTCCTCGCAGGTTCTGCTAGTGCCATTTGTATCGCGTCCGCTTGGCCGAACGAGTGGTGATGGGGTCTGTGAAAACCGGTCACCCCAGCCAGGTCCTCTCTTAGAGCTCAATCATGCTAGTCGTCGGTTCCCGCAGGCTCGGGGATGGGTTCCAACAAATGCGATGATGGCCCCCCGGCGTGTTACTCAGGTAGATCTTTCATCACGAGATCCACTCTCGCCCGACGTTGCAGTTTCGCTCTTTTTTGATGAGGAGGCAGGGCTTCCAGTGTACAAGATCGTGTGGGGGCGTAACGGCCGGGTTCGTTCGTTTGTGATCGGTATTATCGGTGCGTTTTCGGTTGGAAGTAACTTTCAGCCGCTCCCGCTCGCTCAGGTTGTGGTCCATCCACACAGTAGCGAAAGATCAGTTATGACTGTTGATACACTGACAACGTGTAAGGCGTTACCGGCTGGGGTATCTTACAACGACTTTGATCCTGCTGGTCTTGGTAGTAAGGTTGCCACACAGGAAGCGGTTCCCGCCGCACCCGCAGCGCATGCTGACCCCATAGAAGAGGAAGAGCCGAATGACTAACAGCAGGCGCAGTGTGCCGTAGCCACTGAGCCTACTTTACCCGCCGAAGGTGTCCTGGATTTGGACGTCGCGCACTGGAATGCGTTGGTCGTCGTTGCGGTGGTGGGGTAGAACGCCCGTATTGTTGGTTGAGTACCATGTGGAGAATCTCATCCGGTGCCGAGCTGGCCCATACGAATTCATCACCTGAGATCGATGATGCCCCCCAAATCGAATCCCACGGGAGCACGCAGGTGCTGTACTGAGAACCGAAAAGTAGCTCTGCGGTAACTTTTTCTTCGTCGGTTATCAGTTCACCTTTAAAGTAGCGGCTAAGGCGCAACGTAACGCTGCGGTTGTCAGCGAGGTGGTTTGGGAGTTCGACCCCTGGTCGTTGGGGATTGATATGCACCAGTACTTGCTCGTCATTGAGAAGTTTTTCGATGGTAGTGCGTTGGTCACCGGTTTGTTGTCGATCGGTTGTTATCATGAGTCGTTGATCCTTTTCTGCGGTTGGGCAGTCCTTCGCGCAATTCCCACCTTGGTAGATAGATGCGGCGCCGTTCAAAACCGCTTCCTCTGATTAGCGCGGTATAAAAACATCAATAAATAGTGGGGTATATGTCCCGTA
>JBIIHY010000078.1:0-10411 GCA_044235305.1 Bdellovibrionota bacterium | reverse complement strand
GGACCCTGCCCTACACTCACCCAACAAGTGCGTTGAGCAAGCGCTTGAGCACCTAACTCAGGAGATTCGAGATGGCAATCGGGATGGCTTCAAGGCTCTTCTGCAGGGCTGCCTTGAAACAGACAATCCGAAGGCCGCCGCTGCTGCATTAATAGACAGACTGATACCGCCGCAAAAAACACGCCGCGGAGAAGCGGTAGATCCGGATGGAGGAGACGTCGGCTACTACAGAACTCCGCCTCTTGAAACCCTTGAGATCTCCAACGCACTCCGACTCAGTCGAAGCGATACACTCGTTGACATTGGCGGCGGAAACGGCACAACTGCAGCAATCTTTGCGCTTCTCAATCCGGAAGCAGCTATAATTTCCCTTGAGCTTCAAGAGGAGCTAGGCCAGCAAGCTAAGGCGCTCAAAGAACGGTTTAACCTTAATAACCTAACAGTAGTTCAGGGAGATGCTCTCACAGCCGACCTTTCCTTTGCGACGGCGCTTTACCTTTACTTTCCGTTTGACGACAGACGCTTCTCGAGATTCGTTGAAAGGTTTGACCACCAAAGGATTCCCGACTTTGTACTCAGGGGTAACTGCCCCGACATCTTAATAGATAAATTTGGGTCTGTAGGGAAGAGCAGCTTCACGTTCCAGAATGAAGAACTATCTTGGTGGCACGGCAGTATAAGAGAACACCAACAATAGCCACCACTATAGAGCGATTAGACTTGCAGGCCCATGATTTACCCTACCTCACCATCTCAAGCCGCCCGGCCCGCATCCACAAACTCTCAATGTCATAATGCTCACGCACAGGCTCGTAGAATACATGCACGACTACTTCCCCGCAGTCGATAACGACCCACTGACCATCCTCGTAACCCTCGACAGCGAGTGGTCTTGCTCCACTATGATAAAGCTCTTCAACTACACGGTTCGTTATACCCTGAACCTGCCTGTCGGATCGCCCAGTAACTATGACAAAATAATCAGCCACGTCCGACAAGGAACGCACATCAAGCACGGAGGTATCTTTGCCTTTAACATCTTCACAGGCACCCACTACTCGCTTCACTATCCCTAATGACTCAGCATCGTTCCTTACTGCATACGCGAGGTTATTCTTCATACTGTGGGCGGTTCTCCATTTAGGCGGTTACTGTAAGCACCCTGAAGCCTACCAACAACGGTGCGCGCTGATGAAAGCCTTGGGTCGAAAAAACGTGTGCGAACTGGATTTGGTTGATTTATGAACAGGGAAAAAAGGGCGCAAGAAACTGAGAGCTCTGCGAGCGTTATTGCGATAACTTGTAGAGACAGGTTAAAAACCGTGGGGCCTCCTAAAAGTTCTTCTTTATCCTAATGATATCACGTAGCAACCTGGCCGGCAAAGGAAATTAAGGGAGATGTCCCAAAGAGGTTCGTACCGGGCACCCCCTAACCCCAAAAACACCCCAAGACGAGGGGCTAATAACCTTGCGACAAGACCTGCTTTCGCCTATTCTAACCCGCTTGAATCGTTAAAACTTATTGCGACAATCATTCATACGAAGGCAACGGCGCACCGATGGGAACCCTCGGAACTATCGTAAAAGATTTAGGGGGGCCGCTTGGACCCCAGGCCAGCTTTAGGTGCGTTGCCAGCAACCTACCCCTTGTGACGCGACTCGTACGCCGAGAAGTAGAGGCTCGCTACCGGGGTTCTTTGCTGGGTGTGATGTGGGCCTTCATTGTACCGATGTTGTTGCTAGCCGTCTACACCTTCGTATTCTCGGTGGTGTTCTCGGTGCGATGGGAGACCACAGTTGAATCAAGAACTCACTTTGCACTCGTGCTTTTCAGCGGACTGTTACTCTACAACATCTGCAATGAGTGTTTAAGCAGAGCCCCCAGCCTGATGTTGAGTCACGCAACGTACATAAAGAAAGTTATCTTTCCGCTCGAAATTCTGCCGTGGGTTTCCCTCTTTGCAGCAGTTGTAAATGCGCTCATCGGTTTCGCCATCTTGATGCTTGGATACCTCTTGTTCATCGGGATCCCTCCGTGGACAGTTTTGGTGATACCAATTATCTGCGTGCCGATACTTTGTCTCACGGTTGGATTATCGCTTTTTCTCTCATCGATAGGTGTATTTGTGCGTGATGCTCAGCAGTTTGTGGGCATCTTGATGATGATTGTTCTCTTTATGACGCCTATCTTCTACCCGCTATCAGCTATTCCCAGTGAATACCAATGGGTAGCAACTCTCAATCCGCTCGCTATCACTATTGAGCAGTGTAGAGATGCCATGTTTAGGGGTCAGCTACCCGACGCTTCTGATTTTACCCTACTTCTTACTCTTTCAGTGGCAGCCCTGTGGCTTGGTCATTTCTGGTTCATGAGGACCAAAAAGGGATTCGCCGATGTCATCTGAAGTAGTAATCCGCGCCGAAAAGTTGAGCAAAGCCTACAGTATCTACCGGAATCCTTCGGATCGGCTAAAGCAGTTTGTATTTGGCAGGTGGAAGAGTTTTTGTGACAACTACTGGGCACTTCAAGACGTTACTGTTGAGATATATCGGGGCGAGACCGTCGGTATCATTGGTCGCAACGGCTCAGGCAAGTCAACTTTTCTACAGCTTGTATACGGAACACTTGCCCCAACAAGCGGCACTCGTGAAATTAGAGGCCGTGTTGCAGCACTGCTCGAATTAGGCGCTGGCTTCAATCCAGAATTTACCGGTCGAGAAAACATATTCCTAGCCGCATCAATTCTGGGTCTCTCAACCGATGAGATAGAAGCACGGCTCAGTACCATCATCGAATTTGCTGGTCTTGGCGACTTCATCGACCAACCGGTCAAGGTATACTCAAGTGGGATGTATGCTCGTCTCGCCTTCGCGGTGGCCGCTCATGTGGACGCAGACGTTCTTATTATCGACGAGATTTTAGCTGTGGGAGATGCCGCGTTTACCCAGAAATGCATGCGTTTTATCCGCACATTTAAGGAACGCGGCACAATAATCTTTGTCTCCCATGATACGGCGGCCGTAGTAAATCTATGTGACCGCTGCGTGTGGCTTGACGCTGGCAAATTACGCCGCGTGGGGCGTACGCGCGAAGTCTGCGAGGAGTACCTTGCTGCACTCGCTGGTGAAACTGAAAACGGAGACTCATTCAAGATCGGTGGCGTTCGCAAACCCCCTCCAGCAGTAACCCCGACATCAGACGCTCGCCAGGAAATTCTTAAGGAGTCGGCCCTCAATAACCAGATGGAGGTCTTTGATTTCGACCCCAACGCTCCTTGGTTTGGAACCAAGGAGGCTACAATTAGAGCAGTCTCCCTGTGTAATCCAAACGGGGAGAGACTATCCTCTATAAAGGGGGCTGAAGAGATCGTACTCAAAGTTGATGTGGATGCCCACCGGGAGCTACTGAGGCCAATCGTAGGCTTCTATATAAAAGATCGCCTTGGTCAACGAGTTTTTGGGGACAACACGTTTATCACATATCAGCATACGGTGAATGCCGTAAGCAATGGTAGCACATTTACCGCCTCATTCCGGTTTACGATGCCTTTTCTCCCTTCAGGAGATTACTCAATATCGTGTGCCTTGGCCGAGGGGTCTCACGAAGAGCATCTACAACTCCACTGGATTGAAGATGCACTATTCTTTAAGGTGCTCTCAAGTCATGTCGTGCACGGCCTCATCGGCGTACCGATGCACGATATCCTAATCACGGTAAATACGAGGAGCGAGAGAGCGCATGTCGAAGGGGTGTGAGACACAACCTGCCGAGCTGGCGGGAACCCAACCAAGTAGCACCGATAAGAAACACTCAGAGCTCAGAGACGACTCTCGCGAGGCCCAAGATGCCCTAGAGGAATACGCTCGTTTTTCAGGTGAAGTGGTCACCGATGCTGTTACCATGGCGCCTGAGCAAGGACCCCTTGCAACCCAACACCTTTTTCACCGACACGCCAAACAAACATTCTTAAAATCACGCAGACCTTTCGGCAGGGTAGTCAGACTCATTGAAAAAATATCGCGTCGACTAGGACGGAATCCGCTGCGTCTTTTAGAGCGTCAGAAGTTTGATGAGCAGTTTTTCCTTGCCTGGAATCCGGCTGCGGCTACCGCCCCTGGCGGCGCTTTTCAGGAGTATCTCTCGAATTGGTATCCAACTCCGCGCAAGGAATTTAAGCCGGGTGAACTTCTTGAGAATCTCATCGCATTGAAGGGCTTGGCCGAGAACTGCGCTTGTCTACGGCGTGACACCGAGGGGCCTCCGAAGGCGTCTATTATTATTCCAGTCTACAACCAGCTACGAATCACCTTACGATGCTTGCGTTCGGTCCTAGCAGCCGGAGCCAACGAGTCTTTTGAAGTAATCGTGGTTGACGACTGCTCGGCGACCTCTGTCAGCACCGTACTCTCAAAGACCCCAGGTATTCGCTACGTCCGCCAACCTAAAAATGGGGGATTTATATCATCATGCAATCTTGGCGCCTCGGTGGCGCGCGGTGAGTACCTCGTATTCCTGAACAACGATACCCACACACTCGCTGGCTGGCTCGATGAACTCTTAGCGACCTTCACCATTCGACCGAATGCAGGGCTCGTCGGATCACAGTTAATTTATCCGAACGGAATCCTTCAGGAAGCCGGTGCAATAATGTGGCGCGACGGCTCGGGTTGGAACTACGGCCGCGGTGAACAGAGGTATCTACCCCAGTTCAACTACCTCAGACCGGTGGACTGGTGCTCTGGTGCGTCGATAATAATTCCCCGAAGTCTATTCAACGGTCTGGGACAATTTGACTCGCACTATTCGCCTGCCTACGCAGAAGACGTGGACCTTGCATTTAAAGTTCGAAAGGCAGGGTATGAAGTCCTCTATCAACCGTGCTCAAAAGTCGTTCACTTTGAAGGCGTATCGTCGGGAACAGACACATCCAGTGGAATCAAAGCGTATCAGGTTATCAATCTAAAGAAATTCCACGAGAGGTGGAAAACAACCCTCGCAAAGCACGGTGTTGCGGGCGTAAGGCCTGACCTAGAGCGCGATCGTGGCACCACCAAACGCATTCTTATCATTGATTCGGTTACACCAACGCCAGATTGCGACGCTGGCTCCCTTGTCGCCTATCAATTCATGAAGATCTTCTTAAAGCTTGGATACGGGGTGACGTTTATCCCAGCGCATAACCTGCAACCTGATGGTAAGTACACCCAAGACCTTCAGCGCATCGGTGTTGAGTGCTGGCACTATCCATTTATCTCTTCCGTTGATGAATACTTACAGCAACACGGCGATAAGTTCGATGTGGTCTTCCTGTATCGAGTTACAGAGGCAACACGACACCTCGACTCCGTACGCACGTACGCACCACAAGCGAAGGTGGTCTTCAACACAGTTGACCTTCATTTTCTTAGAGCCGAACGCCAAGCAAAGATTGAAGGATCTATCTTACGGCGAGTCCGGGCTGCACAGTTAAAACTTAAAGAGTTGCGCGTTATGAGGAATACGGATGCAACCATCCTGCTCAATCGGTCGGAAGTCGACCTGATCTCCACGCTAGCTCCTGCGGTTAAGACTTTTATGTTACCGCTAACGCAGGAGGTTCCTGGGTCAAAAAAAAGCTTTGGTGAGCGTCGAGATATCGTGTTTATCGGTGGCTTCCGTCATTTACCAAACGTGGATGCTGTAACCTATTTCTGCTCTGAGATAATGCCCCTCGTACGAAAAAATTTGCCAGGAGTCCGCTTTATTGTGGTCGGTAGCATGGTGCCTGATGAGCTAAAACGTTACGCCTGTGACGATGTAGAGATTCGAGGTTTTGTCCAAAACCTAGCAGATGTCTTTGACCACTGTAGAGTCTCTGTAGCACCACTGCGATACGGAGCTGGCATGAAAGGCAAGATCGTGACGAGCCTCAGCTACGGCGTCCCCTGCATAACTACGACGATTGGAACCGAGGGTATGGGCTTGGACGCTGGAGTGAATATTTCAATAGCGAACGACCCGAACTCATATGCGCAAGCAATAACGGACCTCTACACCTCAGAGCCCGCCTGGACAAAGCTATCTGAAGCGGGCATCGACTTTGCCAAGCAGAACTTCTCTGTAGAAGTTGTTGAGCAGCAGATACGTCAGATGATGACCGACTTAGGGGTGTAACTGCCGAGATACTTCTATCGCTGCGCAAGCAGTATAACGCGGTGACGGCGTACAAACTGCTCGTAATCCGTTGAAGCTGGTCGGTAGAACTCAATAGACGAGAAGCCAAACTGAGAGAGCAGAAACCGTAACGCCCCAACTGAGGGAACGAGAGCCAGGTTAGTCATGCCACCCTCTGGTCGATCGGAATAGTCGACCGCCAAACCGAATGTTCCTTGAAGGTCACGCTGCCAGAGGTGGCTACCATCCTCGATCGGTCCATTCATCTCGAAAGGCAATACTTGCGTTTCGATACACAACGCCTTCTTCGTCACTCGCGAAAGGCTACGGAGAATCTCAACGGGATTCTCTACGTGATAGAGCAGACCGTAACACAGTACAAAATCAGCGGCGTCTTGCTCGGTGAGCGACTCAAGCGGGGAGTTTCGGTAGGTAATATTCCCCTTATCCAAAAGGGTTGTAATCAACCGCGCCTTCTCAAGGGAAGGCTCGTTCTTGTCAACGCCAGTGACTGCCCTAAAATGATCGGCCAACAAAACCGAAAAGAACCCTTCGTGACACGAAATATCAAGCGCAGTGGCGCACGAACCAGCAAGCTGGTTAATGTACCCCCGCAAGGCATTCTCACGAGTAGCGTGCACCGGTCGAGCATGTTCCGGGAGGTAACTCGTAGTCTTGGAACCATCGGGCAGATTGAATTCGTAGAACCACTGCTGGGCTTTTACAGTTTGCAGAAGAGTAGTCATGATAAATCCATAAAATGCATCAAGCGATATCGTCGCCTGAGGAGGGGTTAAAAGCAAGCGGGGTAGTCGTCTAAACCACCGTAGCCACGTTTCCCTAACTAACGAATAGTTGGACAAAACCCATGTATATTGAGATATTGTGATAGATCAAACGGGGGGATAGGAGCCTACAGCAGTGACGACAGATAAGCCTCAGCAGCTAGTTGACGTACACGACAAAATCGTGGCCGAAATCCGCCGCTTATTCAAGACTGATGGCAACATCCCCCTACACGCGCCAACTTTCTTTGGAAACGAGAAGCGCTACCTAAATGAATGCATCGACACAACGTTTGTGTCGTATGTAGGGCCGTTCGTATCTAGATTCGACCAGTTGGTCTGCGAATACACCGGGGCGAAACATGCCATTGCCATGGCGAGCGGCACAGTAGCCTTACACATCGCGCTTATGGTTGTGGGAGTTAAACCGGGGGATGAAGTGCTGACACAAGCGCTTACCTTCGTGGCGACCGTTAATCCGGTGGTATACTGCGGAGCCACTCCCGTCTTCATCGACAGCGAGCGCGAGACATTAGGCATGTGCCCGGACAAGCTCCGCGAGTTTCTAGAGAGTGAGACCGAGCTGAGAGCAGACGGTCGGTGTTACAACAAGCGGACCGGTCGACGAATAGCTGCCTGCATCCCTGTCCACATTTTTGGACATCCGTGCCGCATAGAGAGCATCAAAGAACTATGCGACACAAGAAATATTGCATTGGTCGAGGATGCAGCCGAGTCACTCGGTAGCTCATATAAAGGTAAACATACTGGGACCTTCGGCAAAGTCGGCATCTTGAGCTTCAACGGCAACAAGACCATTACAACGGGTGGGGGAGGGATGCTCCTTACCAACGACGAGTCATTAGCCTCAAAAGCGCGTCATCTCTCGACAACTGCCAAACGGCCCCACAAATGGGATTTCTTCCACGACGCTGTCGGCTACAATTACCGGCTACCCAATACAAGCGCTGCGCTCGGTTGCGCGCAAATGGAGAACCTAGCAACCATCCTCGAGAAAAAACGGGAACTCGCCTTCGAATATAGGAAATTCTTCACCTCCATCGACGTTCCGTTCATAGACGAACCGAAAGACAGCCACTCAAATTTTTGGCTTAACTCTATTCTTCTACCCAACCGCGAGCAACGAGATAGACTGTTAAGTGTTTCAAACGATACAGGCGTCATGATGCGACCGATATGGACGCTCATGACCAAGTTACCCATGTTTGAATCGTGCCAGCGAACTTCTCTTACCACCGCCGAGTGGCTGGAGGATCGCGTTGTAAATATCCCTAGTAGCGCTCGTATATGAAGGAAGACATCATCCTTATCGGCGCGGGAGGGCACTCGCGGGCCTGCATTGATGTGGTCGAAACGGAGGGGCGGTTCTCCATTATTGGGCTGCTTGATGTAGCCGAGAAAGTAGGCACCTCGGTGCTGGGATTCCCAGTCATCGGTACTGATGGCGATATCGAGAGGCTCGCAGTAAAATGTCGCAATTTTCTTGTGGCTCTAGGACAGATCAAGTCACCAGGAAGACGAGTGGCGCTCCATGAACGGATTCTTGCCGCTCAAGGAAACCTACCGGTGGTAACGTCTCCTCTCGCGCATGTGTCAAAGCACGCGCACATCTCCGCCGGAACTATCGTTATGCATCGAGTCGTTGTAAATGCGAATGCTAGGATCGGTGAGGGGTGCATCCTTAACACCGCTTGCATAATCGAGCACGACACCCAGGTTGATGACTTCTGCCATGTGTCGACGTCTGCCGTCATAAACGGGGGCGCGACCGTTGGGCGCGGTACCTTTATTGGTAGCAATGCAACAGTCAATGAAGGGGTTAAGATAGGCGAGGGAGTTGTTATCGGCTCTCACTCCGTTGCTATATCCAACTGCGGACCAGGAGGAGTATTTGTAGGGACCCCCGCGCGTAGGCTAGAGAGGTGACGTGAAGACGATTGATATTGTAGTAGCTGTTCGAAATGAAGAGGAATGTCTTCCTGGATTCTTCCAGAAGCTCGAGGCGCTCGCGCTTCCTTCTGACGTCCAACTGGGATGTATTTTTGTTGAAGATGGCAGCACAGACCGCACACGCGAGATCATTAGAGGAAAAGCACATCAGAACCCACGAGTTAAGTACATCTTTCTTACTGAAGGGCGTGGACAGGCCCCTGCAATAGCTCTGGGAATGGCTCACTCCCGCGCTGATGCGATTATCATGATGGATGTCGATGGTGGCCATCCTTTAGATGTCATACCCCGTATGGCAGAAGGCTTTGTTGACGGCGCGCTCGCCGTGCAAGCAATTCGCCGACAACTGACACAACGCAGCCGATACAGGGACATTGGAACAACTCTTTTTAATCGTCTGTATAGGCTATTTACAGGCATAGATACCGAGAAGCAGAACGTTTACTATCGACTTGTTTCACGGCCATTAGTTGAACAGCTCCTCAAAAATAACCGCTGGAAGCACTTCTTGCGGATTGACTATCGCAACTACAAAGGCGATGCCGTGCGATATGTGTTCTTTGATGCAGCGGAGCGAACGTTTGGACAGAGCAAGTACAACTTCAAAAGGCTCTTACGGTTTGCTCTTACAGCGGTGCTATCATCGGTCAACAGCGCCCGATTTGCGGTCCTCATTGCCCTTATGTTAGCTGTTGGGAGCTTATTGCTGTATCTTGGGTTTGTTCTGGTAGCCCTCGCAATTCTGGCGGGGACAGTGGCGCTTTGTTATTTATTTACAAAAATGGAGCTCATCGATGTATTGAAGTCATTCTCAATACAAGAGTCCGCAGTGTGAGATGGCCTTAATCGGCTGATTGCTAATCGTATGACGCGGCTAGCCATTGGCCACGCCCATCTCCTGCTCGAAGGCATCCTGCGCTTTCTGGTAGTCATCAATCCTACCGATATCAAGCCAATACTCCTCTACCTCATACTTGGCGATCGGGAGGTTTTCAGCGAGCATACGCTTCATCAGAGTATCCATCCCGTAGTACTCGTTCGACGGAATGAGCTTGAGTATATCTGGCGTCATCACGTACATACCTGCTAGGGCGTAGGTTAGGAACTCGGGCTTTTCTTGAATCTCAGTGACGTAATCATCATTGAAGAAAATGTTACCAAATGCGTAGGGCATTAAGATCTTCTTGATCGCTACAGTCAACATCGTTCCCTTACTGAGCGCAAATGAGTAGAACTTCTCAAAGTCTATTTGGCTCAGGATATCTCCATTCATGACGATGAACGGCTCGGTAAGCTCATTCTCAATCAGCTTAACTGGCCCAACGGTGCCGAGGGGCTTCAACTCCTTGCTAACCTTCAAGTCCACACCATACCGAGAACCATTACCAAAAAAATTCGCAATGTACTCGGCGCGGTAATTAGTAGCGAGGGTGATATCCTTAAAGCCGTAGGTGCGGAAACGCTCAATCTGTATCTCAAGCACGGATTTCTCGCCGATTGG
>JBIIHY010000330.1:0-3641 GCA_044235305.1 Bdellovibrionota bacterium | reverse complement strand
TTTCTTTTGGATACAGACTATCATCGTGCCTACCGAGATGAGCACCGCACATGGCAAGGGATAACTTTCAGCCATGCAGGGCTTGGCGCGCAGTGGCTACACCGACTAAGGCAAGAGCAGAGATTTATGAAGAATGCTTCCGATGTAGCGCACCGATCGCGTTATCAGTTGCGCATGAATCTACCCCTCTCTAGTCGCGGTGATTTCGGGCTCTCTATATTTGATGAATTTATGGTGCACCTCACTTCAGTGGAACAGGGCCCGACGAGTGGTTATGATCGTAATCGCATATTCGTAGGACCATTCTGGCAAACTAACGATGTGCGTTATGAATGTGGTTACCTTGGTGAACACGCCAAGCGATTTGGTAACGACGAGAGGTGGGTAAATGCGTTGCTAGTTTCAGTGGTACGATCTTTTTAAGCTAAATCGTGTGCTTGTCGAGCTATTCTGATTCATTTTTTCAAAAATGAATCAGACCGGTTCTAGCTAACGCGAAGAACTCGATGTTGCCGCAGTAGCAGTTGCAGTTTGAGCTGTGGTGCTTGCACTCGTACCGCCACTAGAACTCTGAAGCGCCTTAGCTGCTGCTTCTTTCTTCTTTTTCTCTTCTTCCTTCTTTAGGCGGGTGTAGTCAAGGTAGCTGAGGTTAGCTTGGATATTATCCGTGTTACTGTAAACGTACGCCAAGAAAAATTCAGTGATGGTCGCTTTACGCACCTGCAACTCTTCTGCGAGTCTGAGCACCAGAGGCATTCGGGTCTTGTTCTCGTTCTCAAAGGCCTCCCACCACTTGCGGGCGCTGCCTGTGGTGTTATCCCAGTCTAGGTTCTTTTTAACCTCGGCTAGCTTCTTATCGACTTGATCGGCGCTCCAGCCTGCTGTGTTGGTGATTCCAGGTGGTAGTCCATTGTTGTAACCACCACCACCGCCTCCTCCACCGCCAGTAGCTGCGGTGGTTGGAGCTTTCTCCTCGTATTCAATAGGAGAGGTGCGAAGCTTTAACTCCTTCTCATCCGAATCAAACTCCTGTAAGCGTTTAAGCATCTCAGGAATCTTGAAAAACGGGATTAAGTGCCCCTGGAATACTGGCGTATTCGGCATGAAGAAAGTACTGATGTTATCCGTTGGACGACCTATTTCGTCTGGGGTCAAGACCGCACGTTGTTGAACCTGCTCTTGTGTACTGTCGTTTCTGCTGGCAAATATCTCAATCATCTTGCGGTTTGCACCGGTAGATTGAGTCTGGAAGCGAATGGTCATCTGGCCGCTTTCTTTCGATGCCCATTCAGCATCTACTAGATCGAGAGGTGGCAGGAATATCTTGGTACTGAAGCCGGCCAGAACGGAGTCAGAGTCATCTGCGTAGTTAGCTTTTACCTGCGCCGTTGATTGAATCGCAGCTACAATACTTACGTTACGCGATCGTAGTGTGTTGAGTTTGACGTGAATGTCTGGAAGACGTCCGAGTGCGCTTGCGAACTCATCGATTACTAATCCAACGGGGCGGGGTAGGCGTACCCCCGGGCACTGCTCTGCGCGCTTGGTGAGGAAGCGTAGAATCTCCACGACGATGACGTTTGCCATTGGACGGAGCATCTCTAACTCAGACTCACGAAGCTCAACTATAAATAGAGTCGGTTTCTGAATCAGGTCCTCGATGTCGAGCTCCATCTGGGAGGTAGTCGCTCTAATCGCGGTCAGGTCCCAAGCGGATAGGCGCATACCGAGCTCAGACATAATCGTGTCGGCGTTTTGTGAACCTGAGCGGGCGAGCTCCACAAATGTGCGGGTGTTTCTGAGTGCTTCCGGATGAGCCTCTAGCCAGTCGCACAGGGGTTTCATACCTGATTGAACGATCTCGTGGATACGTGGCATCGACAAGGTTTCATTCTTGTCGTGTAGAAGTCCCACCATCACTGCGTTCAAGATCGCTAAGGCGTTGTTACGGAAGAAGGGGCTATCTGATTTGGCTTCTGGTACATCGGTAGCTGCGATAATGGTTTGGGCGATCAGCTTACAGTCAGTATCGTCGTCGATCTTACCGAGGATGTTCCAACTAAGGGAGCGAGCGCGATCAAGGGGGTTAAAGAGTAGGATAGTCTTTTCTGGGTTGTATTTGCGCGTCATGGCGGCGAGTTGTCGCCACATTTCAGGTTTGGAGTCGATAACGATCGTAGAGCGCACTGGGTCTAAGCAATCGCCGTATAGGATCGGCAGGATGAAGCGGCTGGTTTTACCTCCTCCGGTCTTTGCGACAATAAGTACGTGCCTGTTTCGTTCGCCGCGTGGAATAACCAGCTTGGCATTGGTGAACGCCGTACCCTCACTACCACGCAGGTCGTTAACGTAGAGGATCGTGTCAGCAGGTTCACCTGAAGGTCTTGTCCACTGGGCGATCTGTTCGGTGTTTGCTAGATCACCTGAGCCTAGCTCGTTGCTCTTTGATCGCTGCGGCCGTCGTGCTTTACCCTTCATTAAAGCACTAATAGAGAGATCCCCGACGACAACGCCGGTTTTTTTGTACTCCTGCCAGCTATAGTTGAGAACAAGGGCGATGTATCCAAAGAGAGCCACAAATAGGCCCTCCTCAAGCGCAAAGCGGGTATCAGCAGGTGCAATAAGCGCTGAGAGTAAGGGTTCGATCACGGGCACAGGAGCGATCCCGGCGTGCGGTGTCGTTAGTGTATATAACAGCTTATCCACTATACGCAGCACTCGTTCAGGATCTGCAACGTGCAGGACCTGAGCGATTAGGAGCAAGAGACCAACGACACCCGGAACAAAGTTACGCACTAGTGTCGTCGTGCCGGCGATAACAAACTGGTACATGAAGCAGGCGGCAGCTCCGACGCCGAGAGTCAGGATGCCCACCACCCAGTTGAGTTGGTAGAACCAATCGACAAAATGTAGAATGAGCAGCTCTAGTACTCGTAACATGCTCTAAGCCCTTTCCTCCGACAGCCCCTTGGTAGTTATGGCGGGTTCCACCCTAAGTGTGCGCTTACACGGCATTATACAGAGATGAAAAGGGCCTCCGGAACGGTTTTTTTGTGGCGCCCTTAGAGTTTCTATTAAGATTAAAAGATTCAGTAACATCAAAGTATTAGTCGCTCCAAATAATGATTTTGCCCCTATGTAGTGCCAATCTTAAGGCTTTATCAAGCTACAAACCCTACATGCGCCGTCAGGGAGGATATCGGTTTTAAATCCCAGTAACTCAATAAAGTGAGCCCTATAACCTCTCAACCACAGTAGCTATCCCCATTCCTAGACCAATACACATAGTTACCAAGGCGTATCGACCTTTAGAACGCTCAAGCTCATCGACTGCCATCCCGAGCAGCATAGCTCCGGTAGCACCGAGGGGATGTCCGAGGGAGATGCCGCCTCCGTTTACGTTTACCTTGGAAGGGTCGATTTCTAGCTCACGCATAGTCATGATCGGTACCGGTGCAAATGCTTCATTGATCTCCCAGAGGTCGATCTGATGACACGCCAATCCAGCCTTCTTTAGCGCCTGTTTAGAGGCCTCTATCGGCCCGGTAAGCATCACACGCGGGGGCGAGCCGATAGCCGCCTGAGAGACGATGCGCGCACGTGGCGCGAGGTTAAACTTTTTCAGAGCCAGTTCGCTTGCT
>JBIIHY010000329.1:0-3668 GCA_044235305.1 Bdellovibrionota bacterium | reverse complement strand
ATAGGTCTTTGGCTAAGTGAAATACTTGCCTTCAATGCACCACGACCACGAGCCGCCTAAACTTTATTTGGATGTAAAGCCTATTTAGGGATTGACCTCATCAAAAAGTACCCACTAAAAACGTCGAAGACCCAAAAAAGTCTACATCCCGTTGCCTGCTCTGAGCGCCGCGCGACACTCTTGGTAATCCCTGCGCTCAAGGGGGGCAAGCGGGGCCTTGTGCTGCTCAGCGAGAAGGCTTTGAGAAAGCACCACGAGCGACTGCGTACGTTCCTTGAGGGATGGATAGTCAGAGAATATATCGCTCTCAGATGTGGCTCTTATCGCTGAAGCATCGGCCCTTTGAAGGGCTGTTAACGCAGCGGTGAGGGGGTATCCAGCGGAAAGTAAGTGTTTCAGTGCATACGCATCTGCTGCTAGTTCAAGCTCGCGTTTGAACGAAGAGAAGTGAGAAGAGGTAGCGCGTGATGACGAGCTGTGATGACCAAGTTCAGCGTGACCTACTTCGTGAGCGATAATAAAAAACAGTTCGGCCTCAGTCGGAAGAAGGAGCAGGGCTCCCTTGGATAGTACGAGCAGCCCAGGGGAGGGTGAAAGCGCAAGTGGCGTTGCGGTGTTTAAGACCAGAATGCGCTGGGGGGTATTAGTACTCCCATTCGTCGAAGCAAGGGTAGCGAGCCGAGCGATAGTTGCTGTGCACGGGGCTACCTGTAGCTCTCCGTATTCAGCAATAAGTAGGCTAGCGTGTTCCGACGGCGAGAGCGGGCGAGGCGCAGTCAAGGCACACCCTACGAACAGGATAGACCCTACCAGCATCAGGGCGCGGTTGAGTAAGCGGCTGGGCGCAATTCTTCTATCGGTCTTAAACATTCTTGGCACGATACGTCCTCTTTCTGGCTGAGTAAAGCAACGAATCTCTGCACCGTTCGATACTGTATTGTAGCAGACGACTACTGCGGTCGGTGGGGTAGATCAGAAACTTCCAAGGGTCTTAAAAAGAAGCTCCCGCGCAACTCGTTTCCGTTAATCATGACAAGCTCTACGAGGATTCGATGTTCAACATACGTGCCCTAGTCAAAGCTACCCTGCGGAGCATCCAGGGCTGTCCGGCGTTGCCGCTGGCAGTGACTGTTGCTGTGGGGCAGCTATTGATGTGGTTCCTTCACTTGCCGGAGGCTGCCATCCTCGCCGTTGTTGCAGGAGTCGGGATTGTTTGCAGCGCTGGATTATACCGTATCGCTCTTGCAGGTGTTGTAGTTGGGCTTATTTCTGGTGCATCTGCTGCAGTTGGTCGAGTCGGTGTGCTTAGTGCTGATGATGTATCTTTTCAGGGGGTGATCACACAGGAGCCACGCCACCCTCGTACAGGTGAGGTCGTGTTTACAGTGCGGGCGCTCTCCATTTGTGGTGAGCCAGTGATTCGAGCGCGGGCGGTTGAGCTCCCGTGGCGCAACAGTGCTGATCTTAGACGCGGGGATCTGTTGTGGCTTCGGGGTGTGCTGACCGGAACCGAAAGACCGCCTAATCCATTCTCCTGGCACGGCTGGTTGTATCGTCGAGGTATAGCGGGTGAACTAAAGGTACGCTGGCTATCTCAACCCTTGCACGCTGAGGCAGGGCCTATCTCTGCTCTGCGCGCGAGCGCTGAAGGGATAGTTACAAGTAGGTATGCAGAGCGACGCGGAGGTGCACTCTTTCTTTCGATGGCGTTTGGTTATCAGGATAAGCTGAGTGCATATGTGGAGAGCGCTTTTAAGCGACTTGGGTTAACACACCTCCTGGTTGTTTCGGGGTATCAGGTGTCGTTAGTTTTCCTCTGCGTTACATGGATACTGCGGCGCTTTATGGTGTGGATTCTAAGGGGGTACAACGCGCGCACACTGGTGCCGGCTGTGTCCCTGCTTCTCTCCGCGTTTTACGTTTGCTTTGTTGGTCTCGAAGCATCTGCTGTGCGCGCACTTCTCGCTGCCGGTTGTGTATGTGCGGCTGTTGTTGGTGAGCGTGGCTCACGATTTTCGCAGCGCTGGGCGGTGAGCTTACTGTGTATTCAGATTCTGATTCCTTGGGCTGTGTGTGATATCGGTGTTCAGTTAACCTTTGCAGCCTTGGGAGGTATCGGCGTAGGGGCCACGCTCGGAAAAGGGCGGCCGGTTGTCACGTACCTCTACGTTGCACTGTGCACATGGCTCTTTACAGGGTGCGTCTTGGCAGCGTGGGGAAATACGATCGCACCCGCTGGGTTTCTTTTTAATATACTGCTGGCAACGCCCTGGTCGGTGCTTAACTGCGTTGTAGGAAGCCTCGGATTCCTACTGTTTCTGCTCTTTGGCGAATGGGGATGCGTAGTGCTAGATCTGGTGGTAATGCTCAATGAAGTGGTGGCAGAGTGGATGGTAAGTTGCGCTGATGGAATTCTTGGAGAAGCGTTTCAGCCAGAGGGTGTGGGGCGACCTGTAACGGTAGCGTTACTGGCTCTCTGTAGTGTTCTCATGTGTGTGTGGGCGTCTGCCCGTGCCAGGCTTGTAACCGTTTGCGAGTTAGTAGTGTGATGACTTTTGCTTGACTTAGCGGGATTTGTTCGTATAATTCTGGGATGGCTTGTAGTTATTTCCCTCAACAATTCACTACTCTCTCTAAGGTCGCTCTAGTTGCGATCATCGCCATTTGATTGGAAATAAACGCTCCTAGCGTTTATTTCCCATAACCCCCGCCACAACAAGAGTTCGATAATCGTCGCTTCAGTCGACCACTATGTCGTTTTTAAAAGCTTTGCTATGGCAACTCCCACTACTCAAAAAAATGCTGATTACAGGCACTATTCCCTCTACCGACCCCCTGAGCTCCAGATTGCAGCGCTCTCCAAAAATCTTTTGCCGCTGATGCGTGAGCACAAGATAGGCGTGGATTTCCTGCCAGGAAGCCATGACAGTCTGCTCATCGCTGACGTTACTGGTAACCCGACAAAGGCGTATAAGCTCCGGGGTGCGCTTGCGAGTGCGGACGCTGCGGTGAAGGATGGTAGAGAGCTCCTCGTTACGGCATCAGCTGGTAACCACGGTGCTGGAATCGCTTTTGCTGCCGGTCTCAAAGGCATAGCTGCGCGTGTGTATGTTCCAACGATCGCGCCAGCTGCGAAGGTCCAAAAGATCGAGGACTTTGGTGCGGAGGTTGTGAAGATAGGCGCAAATTTCGACGAGACGTTAGCTCACGCGCGAGCTGATAGTGATGTCCGGTCCGGAAGGGGTACATTCGTCCATCCGTTCGATGACCTTACCGTAGCGGCCGGGCAGGGGGTGATCGGGTTTGATCTCCTTGATAAAGTTAAGGAGTGCCTCTCGAATCGACCGGCCGATGTGGTCCGTGTATTCCTGCCAATAGGGGGTGGAGGATTGATGGCCGGTGTTGCAAGCGTGATGAAAACACTGTGGCCTGCTGACTATCCGAAGCTTGAGGTAGTCGGAGTTGTTGATGAGAGCGCACCGGCCTCTCTTATAGCGACGTTGTTTGGCAGACCGGTGCGCGTTGTGCCAAATACGATTGCAGATGGAACAAGAGTTGCGATGGTAGGCGAGACGTTTTTATCTGTATCTCACCTTGTCGATTGGCTGATGCTTGTTCCACACGATGCAATAGTGTCAGCGATGAGATCGTACGAGTCGCTAACCCAT
>JBIIHY010000328.1:0-3680 GCA_044235305.1 Bdellovibrionota bacterium | reverse complement strand
ACATTCTCTTCGACACCCTTGAAAAGGATGCGAGATACGGCGCCGATAGGCCGAACAATAAAGAGGTCATACAGTTCATCAACGAAGAACTTGTTAGCACACACCTTCTCGAATGGAGAGAGGAGTGTACGCATGAAGTCCTTCGTCTCAGGGACAAACAGAAACAGGCCAATCGCCGCAACGATTCCGACCACACCAGGAAAGCTACCTGAAACATACTCGGTCAAGCTAACTGTACCGTGGGCATGCAGTTCAACAGGGATTGATAACGCGAGAAACTCCGGCAGCCGATGGTCGAGGTACATACCACCACCTACCGAAAGTACTGCAAGCAGTAGCACTGGAAGAGTCATTACAAGCGGTGCTTCATGCGGATTACCAGTAGCTGCATCACCTCGATACCGCCCAAGGAAGGTAAGAACAAACGAACGCGTCATATAAAACGCTGTACAGATTGCAATCGCCAGAGCAACCTTTCCGATAAGCGGAAGGTACGGCAGCAAAACTGCATTCTCGCCACTAGCTATGGCTGCAAGAATTGCATGCTTAGAGAAGTACCCTGCAAATGGATAAACACCGGCAATAGCAAGGGTTGCAACCCCGTAAGAGATACACGTAAGTGGCATCGCAAATGCTAGACCACCCATCTTGCGCATATCCTGCTCGTGGTGACAGCCGTGTATGACTGAACCGGCGCTTAGGAAGAGACACGCTTTAAAGAAGGCGTGAGTGACAACGTGAAAGAGCGCAACCGCGTACTGCCCCACACCGACTGCAAGAAACATGAAGCCAAGTTGACTCACTGTAGAGTAAGCTAGCACCTTCTTAATATCGTTCTGAGCCAACGCAGTCAGCGCAGCTACACCTGCAGTTGCGAGCGCAGTCCAAGTAATGAACGCTGGAACAAGTGGGTCAAGCTCGATAACCCCACTCATGCGCGCCATAAGGTAGACACCCGCAGTAACCATTGTTGCTGCGTGGATGAGCGCAGACACGGGCGTCGGACCAGCCATAGCGTCTGGAAGCCAGGTAAAGAGAGGAATCTGAGCTGACTTACCAGTTGCAGCGATAAAGAGGGACAATCCAGCCAGGAAGGCGAGCTGTGCTGGCAGATTACCGAGCACATCAGCGCGTGAAAGCTCTGCGATATCGAGCGTCCCGCAGTAGGTGAACAGGATCGCCATCGCCACTAGAAATCCAAGATCTCCGATGCGATTCATGACAAACGCCTTACGACCAGCCGACGCGTACTCACGGTTCTGAAACCAGAAACCGATCAAGAGATATGAGCAGAGCCCTACTCCCTCCCAGCCGATAAATACCACCGGAAGCGATCGGCCCAACACCAACACCTGCATCGATGCAACGAAGAGATTAAGGTATGCGAAGAAGCGCGCTCGACTGCGGTCGTGCGCCATATACCCGATTGAATAGATATGTATGAGCAGCCCGACTCCTGTAATCACTAAGCTCATCACAGCAGAGAGCGAGTCGAAATACAGCTCAAGGGGGAGTGATACACCGGCGAACGATATCCACGGCGACAGGCTAGTGACGTAAGCTACCCCACCCTGCAGTGTGATAAAAAGGCTCGCCGTTGAGGCGAACGCCAACCCTACCGCAAACGAAGCAACCGCGCCGGCTAAGGACGGTACGATACGACCGATAACGTATGAAAAAAATGCCCCAAGCAGTGGAGCTAGAACCAGGATACTTAAACGATAGTCACCTTCTATCATACTCTTTCTACCACTTAAGTTGCGCTACATCACTTGTCTCAACCGATGTATTCGTTCGAAACACCGACAGGATTATCGCCAAACCGACCGCCGACTCGGCAGCGGCTATCACCATAACGAAGAACACCGCAACCTGGCCGTCTAGGTTTCCAACCAGCTTGCTAAAAGTAACAAATGCCAGGTTTACCGCATTAAGCATCATCTCAATACACATAAACACAACGATTGCATTTCGCCGCAAGCACACACCGATTGCTCCTATGGTAAAGAGCAGCAGCGACAGCCCTAAATACGAAACTAATGCGCTCATCTACGCACCTCCTGTAAAAGTGCTACGCGGTTTTAGGTTAGACGATGGACGGCGGGACAGCATCACAGCACCCACGATACCTATCAGAAGCACCAGTGATGAGAGCTCAAACTGGACTAAGTACCTACTGTACAGGACCTCACCGATAGCTTTCGTGCTGCCGATGCTAGCTGCTGCATGGTCTCTCACAGTGGTCTCAGAGATTCCTGAGAACTCATTTACAATAGGCGGCAGAGCGTTAGCTACAATCGCACCACCGACTAGAAGGGCTATCACAGTGCGAGTCATGCCGAGCTTTCTCCCCGACTCTGTCTTTAAATTAAGCAGCATCAATACAAAGAGCACTAAGACCATTATGGCCCCGGCGTACACCACAATCTGCGACACCGCCAAGAAGTGTGCATCGAGCACGGCGTAGGTACCGGCAACTGCGAAGAGGTTTACTACTAGCGCAAAGGCGCTAAAGAGAGGGTTTCTAATCGCAACCACACACACAGCTGACGCCAACACGACAGCTGCCATTACAAACTCGATAAAGCTCATATCCACACCTTTAAAACTGCAGTCACGATCAGGTTAGCGATACTGACCGGTAGCAACATCTTCCACCCGAGGTTCATAAGTTGGTCGTATCGAAAGCGGGGTAGCGTCCAGCGAATTACGATCTGCAAGAGGCAGAAGAAAAGCACCTTTGTCATCAACACCACGTGCCCGATAAGCGCTGCCCACGGAGAATCAACCGGAAGGGTTACCCACGGAATGTGCCATCCACCGAAGAAGAGCAGTGTGAGCAGAAGCGCAAAGAGTGCTATCTCTGCAAACTCACCCAACCAGAAAAGCAAGAACTTCATCCCTGAGTATTCGGTAAAGTATCCAGCCGCAAGCTCTGATTCTGCCTCCGGCAGGTCGAACGGCCCACGTTTCGTCTCAGCCATGCCTGCTAGCAGAAGCACAACGAACCCAACCGGCTGCATCACAATTCCCCACTGCGGGATTACCCCCCACAGAAGCTTCCCCTGCTCCTCAACCATTGAGTACACATCCAAGGAACCGTACACCACGATCAGTGCTACAAAGACTAGCCCCATCGGAAGCTCATACGAGATCATCTGCGCGGCAGCACGCAAGGAACCGAGCAGCGAGAACTTGTTGTTCCCGGTCCAACCAGCAATCGCAACGCCGTACACTGCAACAGATCCCATTGCAAGGACAAAGAGGATACCCGCATCTATAGGCGCTACACGCGCATGAATCCGGTATCCCCAGAGAACGAAATCCGGAGCAAGTGGAAGCACCGCAAAGGCCAGAATAATAGGAAGTACTGCCAAAATAGGGGCAACTGCATGCAGAAAACGCGAGGTGCCTGAAGGTACAAAGTCCTCCTTTGCTATTCCCTTTAGCGCGTCACACATTAGGGTATTTATTAATCCAAGCCAACCAGCGATACGCACGAGGGGCAAGATGGGCTTAAGAAACCACTTATCGCTCTCAATGAAGGCGCCCGCACGGTTTGCACCAACGCGGTCCTGAATCAGTGCTGAGCCCTTGCGCTCAAGCCACGTGCACGTTGACCCGAGCACAAGTGCAAGATTCAGTATGAAGAAAACTTTAACGATGAGTATAAAAAGTTC
>JBIIHY010000184.1:0-6480 GCA_044235305.1 Bdellovibrionota bacterium | reverse complement strand
AAAGGAATCAAAGGACCCGACTTTGATTAAAGCAGCAGAAGCTGCAATCACCGGAAAGCTTGATTCGTTCGAACTGGGGCCTGTCGGTCCTGAATATTACAAAAACAGCGACCTATATGATGCACTTGCTCAGGTATTAGAGTCTCTCAGCGCGTTACGCGATGGGATCTTCTCTGAGGTAAATGCTCTGCCATATATCGGCGTCTCTCTAAGGGGAGACTCAGCTCTTAGCGAAGCGTGCGTGGCAGAATACGACGCGACTGAGGTAGCTGATGCAGAGAAAACCTTGCAGAAATTTGGGCAGCACCTCTGCCTGCACCATCAACGATTTACAAGCAACATACTTAAGCTTGTGGATAAACACAACGCTCTCGTCAGAGGCTCCGAGCAAACGACTGATATCAGCGACACCGCCACAACTCTTACGCCCGCCGCGGCGGGAGCCATCCCGAGGTTGTGTCCAGAGGATTGGAGTGCAACAACACGTTGGGCTTACCTTACCGCTCTATCCGATCCCGGTATTCGTAAACAAATAGAGGACGAGTTCTATATCTCTCTTAGTGAGGTTCCCCTACGAGCACAGCTTCAGTTTATGGCGCTCCTTAGTGACCCTGAAACCGACCGCTGGGGGCTTACGCGGTTGCTGGCCGATAGGCCGATTAGCAGAAATGCGATTCTTAGTGCCTTTATCGGTTGTATCAGCGACAAAGCCACAGCCAACTCGATAATTGAAGTGGCAACGAAACTCTCAGATGAACAAGCGGCTGGGTACTTCACTCAGTATAACTGTATATCTCATTGCGTTTTCGAGGTACGTAAGAATCTGCGCTCTATTACCGCCAGCGAAAGCGGAGACTATGAGGTTCTCTGCAACGCAGTTGATACCGTGACGATCCGGGCAAATAACGAGCTCAAACGAGCGCAAGCCCAGCTCAGCTCCGCCCCTGAGAACGCACAAGCTATAGTGCAGCGTATGACCGAACTATCAGATGAAGCGCTACACTTTTCTGCACCATACGCAGCCGCTTGTAGGATAAAGAACAAGTCCGGTGCTTCTACACTCTTAGCGCTACCAGGCATAATCATTACAACATGCAAAGCTCACGAAATCTCTCCTGACGACAAGGCACGAATGGTCAGCATTTCAAAAGAAAACACTTCTCAGTACAATCAGGAAGGTAAGCCATCCGCTGAGCGGTCTGCGCAACTACAGGATTATGCGCACCGCTCGCTCTGCGAAGCTCTTCAAGCTGACGACTCAGATTTCATCATACTTCGACATCATAGCACTATTCTGCAGTACCTACGAATCGAGCAACAACCCCGCGTTGATGGATCTCCACCCTCTATATATATCGGCTCGGTAAACTGCGACCCGCTTTCAAAAGGTCTCAGCATTGGAGGGGAGTTCTTTGCTGAAATCCTAAAGCGCTACAAAAACAGTGATATCTACTTGCATGTGTGGGAGTTCGGCAACGCCAAGAGCCTCTATGAACGGCAAGGCTTCCTACCCGCACCCAACAAGAATATCAGTATAGGAGATACTCGCCTCTTGTCTATGCACCGTCCAGCAGGTAAAAAATAGTTGCGTATGACAGGCCTCTATTCGCACACTTCTCTCCACCAGGCGCGAGCGTTTCACGACGCCATTCTACTATTCCAACGCCGCATGCGCCGAGCGAGGCTTGATTACTCTCTACCAGTGGATGGCACGTCTAGCTTGATACTCACCGTTCTCTCTACGAATGAAACGTTGACTCCGGGTGCATTAGCGCAGGCTCTATCACTGGCGCCGAGCACGATCTCGCGGGTACTAGCTAACCTGGGCAAGAGAAAGTACATCACTACCTCTTCAAGCCCCTCAGACGGCCGCAGCAAACAGATATCCTTTACTGCCAGCGGTCGGTCGCTCTTTGAACATATAGGAGCTGTAAGTAATGAGGTTTCGCTGCGAGGAACGTATCCTCTCTCAAGTGACCAACGCATCCATATGCGCGATGTCCTAGCCAGCTTTAATGACGGGCTTGAAATTCCTGCTGTTCAAGCACGGCCTGGTGAATTGCCCCTCATGTGTCAACAGCGACGACTTGCCCGAGGGACGGGAATGCTGGTTGGTGCAGACTATATGGGATTAGGCCTAGGGCTTGAAACATACCATATTCTTCATGAGCTTAGTCGCTCACAGGAGCCTGTAAGGTTCAACGAACTTTGTCGGTCTCTTCCAATCCACCCAAGCACCGTTTCACGCACCCTAGACCGACTGCGACAAAAGCGGATGGTTAGTAAAACGACCCCTTCTGGTGATGGTCGCGGACTTGCAGTTACGCTTACCAAGACAGGTACCGATTACTTTAATGCGCTTGCAACACGCATCGCTCAAAGATATGCAGGCGCTCTTAAAAAAGTCGACAGGTCTCAGGCAGCACTCTTTATAGAGTTGATGGAGCAACTCAAGGACATTCCCATACCCGCGACTATCAAGCAGCACATCGCCTGCACACTTTGTAGGTCAGATGAGGAGCTTTTCAGCGCGCGCAAAACTTTAATTCAACTATTGGTAGCCAATAACCGGCACCACCGATTGCCTGCTACTCTCGTAGGGCCTCAAGACTCGGCCGTCTTACTACGACACGGAGAAGACGACCCGTGTGCGATCTTAGTATTCTCCCAGCGCGGTGAACTACAGTACTTTGAATGTGCGCCAAGCACCGGCGTACAGCTACAGAGTCAATCACCGTCCTCCGCTGAAAGCCGACCAGTGACCCTCTTTAAACGTGGCGCAGCAGAGTACCTCCGTGGCTCGGGTGCCACTACGCTTGCCGTGCCAAAGGCCCTAGCAACGCAGCTCAACGTCCCGCTGCTCATTTCAGCGGCAGACCTCACTGGTAGCGAGTCGTAGATCTAGTCCCATCCCCCAGTCTATAGCCTAATCCCGCTGTTCGTTTCGGCCCACTTTTGTTTGGTCCTCAGGATTCAATTACAACGAATTCAAGGTGATACACAAAATTTTACTTACTGCATGCAACTAGTTCCTTGCCGTGTGCAATAATAAATAAAAAGCGACCCTTCGTTTTGGGGGGTGAATTAAAAAACATAATTGTAGGAGACAACATGAGCACTAGCACACAGGTAGGTTTACATTCGGCAGAAAAAGCTACCGGTCAAGGCGAAGCACTTGCCGCGCTAACGACCCCCAAGGTCACCCAGACGAAGCTCCTGACGACTGATGACGTAAAGACTTTATCGCGAATCGCCACAGATGCTATCGCGGGAAGAGGTGCTGATTTTTACGGGTGGCGAAATGCACCAACCTATGAAGACGGCAAATTTTTTCATGTCGCTGGATGGGGAGCTAAGCCATCGGAAATCTCCCCTGAGCGTGCACTACAGATCAATCAAGAGAAGCTCGACGGAGCTTACGGCGAACGATTTGCGCTAACGGTTGCTCTCTTGGGCCCCCTCGTTGAGAGAGGAGTTCAGGTAGCGCTACTACAGGTCCAGAAAGAGGAGGGATTACCTTTCAATGCGCAGGGCTGGGTGGTTGTCTCAATCAACGGCTTCCCACTGTTTCACATATCTCCTACGGATCTTCCTCTGGCCAAGGTCAAAGATGCAGGCCTAGTCACGGTCGTCACCGAGGGCAGCCCGGAAGCAAAAGTGCATGGGTGGAAAGGAACCAACAAGGTCCAAGAACTTTCTATGCTACTGGATTTGGCTACCAAGTAAAGGAAATCAAGGAATGACTCACAGGGGATTACCTACAACCTGCCCGGGCCGGTAAAGGATAGCTTCCCCTGTGAATCATTCTTCTTGCGCACAAGAAAATACACCTGCTTTGCACACAGATATCACACCCTAGCACGTCATCATGAGAGAGCGAGTATGACAATATATCAAAAGCCCAAGGATGCACGCCCTGAACACAGCACCAGCACCGCGCCCGAGGAGCTACCAGTCACTGCATTTCTGGGTGACATAAAGCAGATGGTAAGAAACTCTCAGGTCTCTGTAATAGTTGCTGAAACTGGTGCTGGAAAATCAACGCAGGTCCCCAAGATGCTTCTTGAGGAGGGATACCGTGTAATAGTTACCCAACCGAGACGAATCGCTGCGCGTACTGTTGCCGAACGAGTGGCCACCGAATTAGGCGAAGAGCTTGGGGGCCGAGTCGGCTATAGGACTGGGGTAGACGGACAGGAGAGTCCTTCCACTAACCTACTCTTTTGCACCGATGGCTTAGCTCTTGTCAGGGAAGCTGTACGCCTAAAAAACAAAGGGGAAAACTGCGTGCTGGTACTCGATGAGGTGCACGAGATGAACCTTAACATGGAGATCTTGATCGCATGGGCGCGCAAAGAGATTGCAGCAGGGGCGAAATTTAAGTTAGTACTCATGTCGGCGACTCTTGACCGAGATAAGCTCTGCTCTTTTTTCTCAAAGGAAAACGCACCTTGTCCGGCGATTGAAGTCCCAGGAAGGCTCTTTCCCATCGAGACGAGAACACCCCAGGCTACCCTCACACAAGATGTTCAAGAGCTTGTCGCACAAGGACGAAATGTCTTGGTTTTTGAATCGGGAAAAAGAGAGATCTCCGATACCATATCGAACTTGCAAGCGTGCAATCTGAACGCTGTAGTACTACCTCTTCATGGAGCGCTTACACCGGAGGAGCAAACATTGTGCTTCAGGAAATACTCACGCCCAAAAGTCATCGTCGCAACGAATGTGGCCCAGACGTCTATTACGATACCCGACATAGATGCAGTGGTAGATAACGGTGAGGAGCGACGCACTGAGGTTGTTGATGGTGTTGAGGGGCTCTATGTGCGGCCAATTTCGCTAGCTGATTCCAAACAGCGTCGGGGCCGAGCAGGAAGAACAAAAGCGGGCATCTATATTGATCGCTGCAAAGAGCCACACCACCAACGCGCAAGTGACCCGATACCAGAGGTCGCGCGGGTACGCCTTGACCAAGCTGTCCTTAGGCTCGCCATCCAAGGATTAGACATGGAGCAGCTCCCGCTGCTCAACCAACCTAAGCTTGGCGAAATTCAGCGCGCCAAGCAAACCCTTATTGCACTGGGTTGCCTGTCGAGCAACGGAGAGGTTACTGAGAAAGGTCGCCTCGTTGCACGACTGCCGGTATCGGTCAACCTGGGCTGCATGATTCTTGAGGGGCAGAAACGTGGGGTTCTTGAAAGCATCGTCTCGATAGCTGCACTCATGGAGATAGGCGGCATAACGAGACGAACTGGCCTCTGGAAGCAGATGTGCACAGGGGAATCCACGTCCGATCTTCTCGCTCAACTGAAGGTACTTAATACCGCTCGTGCCATGCAGATGAGTAGTCATGAGCTTATGGAGAAAGGTATTCTCGTTAGGTCCTACTTCCGCGTTCTTGAGCTTCGACGCCAGATATTCAAAGGGCTTAAGCACTACGAGAAGGGCTCCAACCCTGCACAGGCCGATACCGATATTCTTAAGAGCATCTGCGCTGGCATGATCGACCACCTGTTTGAGAACCAGGGTGAAACATACGACAATGGCAATGACCAACGAGAACTTGACCGCTTCTCTGTTGTGTCTGACGCCCAGTGGATAGTTGGAACCCCTTTTGACCTTGAGCTTCCTACTAAGCGAGGAGAAAAGGTCGTTCTTGAGCTGATCAAAAACGCAACGAAGGTCGACCCAACCTGGCTCGCCGAGATTGCACCGCACTTAATGCGCATAGAGAGCGGCGCCTTGCCCCACTACGATGCTGCTCGAGATGAATGCAAATCGACAACAAAGATCTTTTTTAGAGAGCGACTTATCCAAATATCGGAGAAGGAAGACCCCACTCACCCTCAAGCGGCCGAGCTATTTGCGCAATGGTGCTGGGAGCAGGTCTATTCCAACGGCTCGAAGCGACCTGCAAGTGGCTCTTCTGCTACGCTTGAAGCCCTTAAACAGCTCAGCGCTCGGTATCATCGACTACGAGCGCTTGAATCACGGATTGGGCGGAGCCTATCACTCTTTCCCTCATCTGAATCGATTCGCCAACGACTTATTGAAAGACTACAGGGGGCACGCAGCTTAAAAGAGGTAGCTAATCCTGATGCTCTACGCTTTGATCTTTATTCGGCTGAGGATGAAGCCGCCATCGTTAGAGACAAGCCTGACTCGTTACAGTTGTCCGGCAAAAACATACCTCTCCAATACAAGGAGGCAGGCAAAAAAGTATCGATTACTCTCACGCGTGATCAAATAGTTGATGACACATGGAACCAACTTGCTTCAACCGTACTGAGCCTACCAGATGGTAGCCCCATTTCGGTTTCAGTAGCGCTGAACTCGTATGTGACTATCACGGCAGCTAACTCAAAAGAGGCAGCAGAGAAGCTGCGCGTTCACCTGCTCGAGCAACAACAACAGAGAGTGTCTCTTCCCGCACTTGCGCCTCTGTTGTCCGAAGATCAGGTAGTAGCTGCTACAATCATC
>JBIIHY010000230.1:0-5400 GCA_044235305.1 Bdellovibrionota bacterium | reverse complement strand
GCTGCACCGGCAGTTGATACACATTGGCGCGCGGGATCAACTACGAGTCGCTATCAGATGAAGTGGTTCTGGGATGAGGCGCAAGCAATCAGATCACGAGATGATTCAGTGCTCGTGGCGCAACAGGAGCAGAAGACAAAACGTGTCGAGCTGCCGCGCAAGCAAGAGGCACCACAAAGGGCTAATCAGGGATTCACTGGCATTGAGGAATCGGACTTGGCCCAACTTTTTGGGGGCCTTGCAACGGTTACAAAGAGACGACGAGGTGTTGAGGGAACTTTTTAGTATCGAACAGTTAAGGGTGGTGGACTATGGACTGGAAGTGGGTGGGGCTAAAAATTATACAGACAAAGAGCGCCCCACCCTGCTTAACCACCCAGAGCGACAAAGTGTGCTCAGCGCACTGTCGCTACATGAGGTAACTGATAGGGAGGGAAGTATGCATGCTAAAGTGATATCTGGAACCGCTGGAATTGGCGCTCTTGCGATGGCGCTCTATGCTGTTTCGCCGCGGGTCACCGAACGAGAAGCGGCCCTAAAGATAGTTCGCGGCGAGCTAGCGAATTCGCACGTCGAACCCGGGGTAAAAATGGACGCCGTTCTTCCGCAGGTGGAATACATTCGCCTTCCTAAGTGGCTTCAACGCATGACGGTTGATGCCAGCGAAAAAGACCAGGTAGCCGTGCGAACAAAAGAGAAAGCTCAGGTGTTTGGGCACTTTGAGATTCACTACCTGCTTGATAGCGATCATAAAGACTTTGGAGAGATCTACACCAAGCTAAAATGTGATGAGGTCACCGATCTTGAACCGTTTATCCGCAATTTCGCGTTACCGGCCATCATCGATACGTACCGCGAGGTACCAACATCAGCAGTGAATGACAACCTCACCGATTTGGGTAAGAAGATAGCTGTTAAGCTTCAACAGACGTTGGAGTCAAACAATCTCCCCTACATTCGAGTTGAAGCTGTAATACCTTCGGGAGTTGGCCTCTCGCAAAAAGCGAATGCAGACCTTGAGCAGATCGTCTCTGAGGAGCGCAAGCTCGATCTTCAGCGAGTTCAAGCTCAAGTAGCAAGCAATGCAGTGCATGTAACAGACGCGCAAACGGCGGTTACGATACGAGCTCTGCAAAAGCTCAGAGAAGCCGGAGTCCCCGACTCTCAGCTCGCTACCATGTACTACATCCAGCTTCTGAGAGACCAAGATGGTATCGGAAAACCCGGAGTATCTGGTCCAATCCCCGGGGCAACCCCGAGCTTTATGGTGCAGTCGGAACATAAGTAGTGAAAACAAGGTCGTAAAACCGCGGCGAGAGACACAGGGTTGTTGGCTTCTGGGAACCCTGTGTCGCTCGCCATCCACCAAGAATTCAGATGCGGGACGTTTTCTTTTGACTTAGCCGGGATATGACTGCACACTGTACTGACAGCAGAACGGTTTGTATGACCCCCTTATCTTTTTCAATTCGATCTCTTTTTGCGTCCAAAGGAACGGCGCGACGGGTGGCCTCTACTCTTCTTGTAGGGCTTAACCGTCGAGGCCCACTCTCCGCGTAGCCACGGGAGAGGTGTATCTACAGTTTGACACTCTAGGGAAGCGCGGCAAAAACCATCCCTGCTGCGAAAGCGGAACTTGAGTCGCTCTTCCCTAGCGCATCTTTACACCTACATTACCACGCCTTGCGTGCCAAGCACGCGAACACCCGGTTACGGGCACTGTTTACATATTTTTTTACGAGGCCTTATGTCTCTTATATCTCTTTCTCGGATCTCCTACTCGCTAGGAACACGAAACCTATTCACCGATCTCTCATTTGCTATTAACCCTGGCGAGCGCACGGCGCTGGTTGGATTAAATGGCTCTGGAAAATCAACGCTCCTCAAATTGCTTGCGGGTGAGGTTGAAGCCGATGGCGGCGTTATCGCACGAAGAACGGGCGCAGTAATTGAGTATGTGCCGCAGGTGCTGCCTGATGCGCTGCGCGGCATCTCTCTTTTTGACGCCCTTGCTCAGAAACTTGCACCGGCGCTTAGATTCGCTGGGTTTGAGCACCTCATTGAGCAACGGCTGTCGGCTGCTGGATTTACTTCAAGACAGCACCTCCAGCCCCTTGGAACGCTAAGTGGTGGAGAGGTAAACAGAGCGCTCCTTGCTCGGGCCCTGGTAAATGAGCCGGATGTGGTTTTGCTCGATGAGCCAACAAACCATATGGATATCGAGCAGGTGGCGCTCTTTGAACACTTTGTGAACGAAGAGCTCACAGCGGCGACAGTGATTGTGTCACATGACCGGGCTTTCTTAGACGGGGTAACATCGCGGACCTTGTTTTTACGCGATTCAAAGATTCATTCGTTTTCCCTCCCCTTCTCTCAAGCGCGTGAGGCACTTGCGGCACACGATGCAGCGGCACGTGCTCGTCGTGAAAGTGAAGACCGGGAGCTTGAGCGGCTGCGCGAGTCAGCTCACCGACTCGCTGAATGGGGACGTATCTACAGCAACGAAAAGTTTTCGTATCGCGCCAAGTCGATGCAGAAGCGGATCAATCGAATGGAGAGCGAAGTTACTGAGCTTCCCGCTAACCGTCGTGCGTCTGTGTCCCTCACGGCTGCCGAAACTCACTCACCTCGCATAGTTGAGGTAAAACAGCTACCACTGGTAGCCCCCTGTGGTCGTACATTGCGAGTGATTGAGCACCTTACTGTTCAGAGAGGTGAACGGCTCGCTATCGTGGGACCGAATGGATGTGGAAAATCGACTTTTATAAGAACACTGGTTGCTGCTCTCTCAGGTAGCACCGGTGTGCCTGGGGTTTCCTTCCACCCATCCACCACCATAGGATACTACGACCAGGATTTAGCGCACTTTAGGGTTGGCGAGCGCCTCACCGAGGCAGTCGCTGCACGGTCTTCGATACCACACCAACGGGTGACTGCTGAGCTTGTTGAAGCGGGCTTTGAATACTCGCGGCACAACACCTTGGTAGCAAACCTAAGTGGTGGCGAGAGGGCTCGTTTGACGTTTCTTATCTTGAAGCTGTCACACCCTCACCTGCTCATTCTTGACGAGCCAACGAACCATCTCGATCTTGAAGGGATCGAGCAGCTTGAAGAAACGCTGATGAGTAGCGGAGGAACTGTCATCTTCGTGTCGCACGACCGGTGCTTCCTTAAACGGGTGGCAACGCGGGTTGTGGAGTTGAGTGCGGTGTCGCGGTAGGGAGCAGCGGCGTTACCTGAGCACCGTGCTTCAAAACCCTCGCGTGGCTAAAGAGCAAAACTTGAGTTGATATTCGGTTGGGCAAGCGCCAAAACCGAAGAGCAACCAGAGGCCTGCTTTCGCACCAGGGAGGGCTTTTGCGGCTATCGATTGGCCTTTTACCATTACCCCCTCAGCTACCGACCGGCTTGTCACAATCTGCGAACTCTGTCACTGTTCTCGCATGTCAGATTTACCTCTCTCTAGCGCATGTTCTGATAACCTTCTTGGTCTCTACCTCTCTGAAATCTTCTCTGGAACACCGAGCGATAAGCTCAACGAGTTAACTACCAAAATATCTACGAGCGAACTGCCTGAAGGAGAGGTGTTAATTCAAGAGGGCACAAAGGCCCAAGGGGTATATATTCTTCTCAGTGGCCGAGTGGGAATATTCACTCGAAATTCAAGTGGATACACCGCGCTCATACGGGTTGTTACAAAGCCAGGATCACTTATTGGCGAACAGAGTGCGCGACAAGGGCGCCACTTCGCTAACGCTACCGTCATAGCGCTGACTCCCCTTCGAGCGGCTTTCATTCCCCCGAACATCTTTCAGTCTCTTCTCTCAGCGGATCATAAAGCAGCGGAAATGCTCCATGCAGCCGGAAGGAATCAAGCCCTCGAGAAATTGCGGGCTCTCTCTGCAGAGCTTGCTGACGCAACTCGCATCGCCCGATCCGAGGGGATGGCTCCCAAGCAATTTCCTCTCGGGGCAACGATCTACCAGCCAGGGGATGCTACAACCTCTGCATTCTTTGTTCTGTCAGGCTCTGTCAATCTTTTCCCCCCAGGATGTCCTGTCCCTCACGAAACCATCGGGGTCGGGCTTATTTTTGGCGAGCGAGAGATAGCAACGAAATCTCCTCGGCACTATCAAGCGGTAGCCGCCTCTGCCGTTGAGCTCTTAGAGATACCTGCAAGCATCTTTAACTCAGCTTCTTCATCTCAGTCTGGTGTTGGGACAACCCTGAAGTCCCTAAGCTACGTACATAACATCCCTGCCTTAGGCTCAGCGTACCGCTTCCTCGGCGAGGTCGGAGGGCGAAGCTGCGTCATCACAGACTATGCTCAACCAGATGGACGCAGGGTACGCGTCCGCTATTTCCCGCAGGAAGAGATTGTAGAAGCAAGCGCGCTCGAAGCTTTAGGCAACGCCGTAGCCATCGCAACCCCTCAGGAGAGTATCTCTTTTCTAGTCACCGAGCCGGAGAATCGCCTGGCGGGATTGACCGCTCACAATGACTGGCCCGACCTTCCAGAGGCTATGTCATACCTCCTGCGCGGGGCTACCTTAGAACCATGGCAGCTCGAGGCTCTCCGTTCTGCAGGGCAGTGGCTCACTGAAGCACCTGCTGAACGGGTGACAGCAGGCTCTGAAATAGTGTGCGCCTGTACCAACGCCTCAGTCACATGCCTCCGGCTGGCAGCACGGGAACTTGATACCGTTGATGCACTCATAAGGAAAACGGGTGCTGGAGGAGTTTGCGGTGGATGTCGATCCAGGCTCCCTCTCATGCTCGGCCGTGAGGAATCTGTACTGTGCCATCTAGACACGGAGCCGCTATGCTCCGGAGCCGTAAAAGCTAAGCTGCGCCCAGCGGGCGATGGTGAATTACCGTTAGCAATTCCAGGGCAACATATTCTCGTCGAAGCGCTGCTAGACAAGCGATGGGTCGGACGCCCCTACACTCTGACTGCGTTTGGACCCGACCACTATGAGCTCGGAGTGAAAATTGAGGATGGCGGGCTCTTCTCAAATTGGATCTGCGAGGCTCCAAAAGGGGCTCTCGTGAGAGTCTCTCATCCCCAAGGTGACATTTGCCCTGCGCTTGAGGATCCTCGCCCGCTGGTGTTTATCGTCGCAGGCATCGGTATCACCACCGCTCTGGCCGCAGTGCGCGCCCAGCGCGGAAACCGCAAACTTATCATAAATTATTTATTCCGAGATACTCAATGCGCCCCGTACCTCGAGGAACTTAGAGCGGCAGCGGCAAAAGGAGAAATCGAACTTCGTGAAACGCAAACTTCACTCTCAGCGCGGCCAACTGCAGAGAGCTGGAAGGAGCTTGCGCGCACTCTCTCTCCCTGTGAAATCATCGTTTGTGGCCCCAGAAACTTCAATAAAGAGGTCCTCGCCGCCT
>JBIIHY010000052.1:0-11938 GCA_044235305.1 Bdellovibrionota bacterium | reverse complement strand
TTCGCCTCCTGCTCACGGCGCTTGAGAGTAGTGTAGATTCTAGTAGCGCTTTGCACCGCTCAGCGGATACTCAAAGTGCATCTAGTAAGAATTCGAGCGTGCCTGAAGCCATGCATGAGCACACTATCGTATTTTTCTCCCCCTCCGATGGAGCTAATCCTTTCTACGGTCAGGTACTGCGAAGTATGGCTCAACTCTTCCCTGGTCACCTCACCCCAATAATTCCACGCCAAAACTTCGATCCTCACTATATGTGGAAACACGTGCAGCGGTATATTCAGCAAGAGACTCGACAAACCGGGGTGATTCTAATCCCTGATGAGCCAGAGATACACCGTGAGACGATTCTCCAGCTACACAGAAAAACTAATATCTCTCTGGTGCTATTTGACGTAGATCTCCAACGCACAGACAACCATGAGGATCTACCCTCTTTTGTCGGTGGAGACGAGGAGCTGGGCGGTTGTTTAGCTGCCGATCTGGCCGTGCAATACCTCCAGCAAGAAAGTCTGTATAATCCGCGAGTCCTCGTTGTGCGTGGCGCGACAACCGAATGGGAGTCAAAACGTTCCAGCAGCTTTATAAGTCGCTTGCTCGCGTCAATCCCGGGCGCTTCTATTTCTCAAACCCCCAAACTCCGATACGATCGCCTCGAGTCTCGCCGATACCTCCTTGACCTGATTACCTTCGCTCAGCCACCCGATCTGCACTACGACCTTATTTTCGCCTGCAATGATGACATGGCGCTCGGGTGTAGAGCAGCCCTTCTCGAACTGCAACGCCTACGTCGCATCAACCACATATCAACCAAAATCATCGGCTATGATGGGATACGCGAAGTGCGAGAGTTAGTTCAGCTTGAAGATTTAATTATACTTGGCACGATTGATGTGCAACTCGACCGTCAGATCGACCTGCTCCGCCGAGTAATTCTTGAGCAACTGAAGAATCCTCAATCTTCATCATCTCGGCATCTTGTAAAGCCGTGGGTGATATCGAGCCTTTGTAGTAGAACAAAAGTGGTTGGAGAGTGAATATGAGCACAAGTCACTGCAAATCTTGCGAGTATGATCCCAGCATCTCAATCAAACAGGTCAACAATGGCTTGGCAGCAGAACAGCTCGATCTCTTCTCGCTCTGGATGTCCTCGTCAGACCCGTGGCTCCACTTTGGGTACTCAACTGACGAATGTCGTCATAAACTGAGCGCTCGTAGGAATGAGTTTTTGATTGCTGCAACTGAGACTTGTGTTGTTGGCTTTCTAGCGTACTCTCTACAGGGTGATTTAGGTGGCCCCTATATCCACTATGTAGTAGTCGAAAGATCTCGCCGTTCGCAGGGGATCGGGTCAAGGCTCATTAAACGCTTACTTGAGGAGAGCCAAAAGCGCAGTGTTTTTCTGACCGTGTCTGAATCAAATGAGCAGGCCAAAAGGCTCTATGAATCTCTAGGCTTTCAACAGATCGGTGCCATCCCTGATTATAACAAGTACGGCGAAGCCGAATTTATTCTACGATTTGCAGGGAAACCAAAGCGCGAATCGATGTAGGTTGTTTCTTCTACCTTCAACACAGGTAAACTCTTCTTGCTTACCTTAGAGCAGCAACCAACGTCTCCATCTTCTCAAAAACGTCCACCGCCTCTTGAAAGCTCAACGTCTGCGCACCATCACTCAACGCCTTTTCAGGATGCTCATGTATCTCTATCAACGTCCCGTCAGCTCCAGCAGCGATTCCGGCAAGCGCCATCGCACCTACGAATCTCCTAACTCCGATACCGTGAGAGGGGTCAACGATTACAGGGAGGTGAGACTTCTCTTTTAGGTACGGCACAGCGTTGAGATCAAGTGTATTCCGGTAGGCCTTCTCAAATGACCGGATGCCGCGCTCGCAAAGAAGAATACGTTCATTGCCCTTTGAGTAAATGTATTCAGCAGACTGTAGGAGCTCTTCTAACGTACCCGATATACCACGCTTAAGAAGCACAGGTTTATCTTGTCGTCCAAGAGCATCAAGCAAGGTAAAATTCTGCGAATTTCTGGCTCCCACTTGAAAGACGTCTACGTACGGGTACATAGATTCGATTTGCGAAACATCGAGCACCTCGGTAATCACCTTAATGCCCTTTGCGTGGGCTATCGAAGAGAACATAGTTAGTCCCTCAAGCCCCAAACCACGAAACGAATACGGGGAGCTACGCGGCTTAAATGCACCTCCGCGCATAACGCGAACTCCAACTGATGCAAGAAAAGATACGGTTGCCTCTACCTGCTTCTCATCTTCAATGGAGCACGGTCCTGCCATGATGGTGTGAGTGCCTTCTCGTATGACTACTCCATCACCTAAATCGATAGCTGTTGAATGGACCCTCCAGCTGCGGGAAACGAGTTTATATACATCGGTTACGCGGTGAACATCCTTCACACCCCGAAGACCACCAACCAGCCGAATATCAAACTCCTGTTGCCCTATGCCAACTAGGTGCGAGGCACTTTGCGTCTTAACCGGCGTTGCACTCCACGACTTTGAACTTAGAAGCTCAACTACTCCTTGAATCTCCTTCTCGCTCGCGTTCGGATGCAAAGTAACTATCATAAAAACTCCGCTACAAATGATTTAACCCGGCTAGCTAGCGCTGTCGCATCACTTTCTCCGTGCGTAGCACCCTCTGGTAGCCCCTCAAGTGCTCTTATAAACGCGCTTCCAACGATTGCACCTGAGGAGTGCGCTGTGACGCCCTTAAAACTCTCTCGATCAGTCACACCGAAGCCAACCACAAGTTTACTCACAAGATTCATCGCCTTGAGTCGCTTAAAAAATTCTTCTCGCGATGAAGAGAGCTGTGCCCTACCACCTGTGATTGCATCTGACGAGAGCACATAGATAAAGCCAGGCTCCTCCGCGTCAAAGGCTCTTATTCGCTCCTCTGATGTACGCGATGTTACAAGGAAAACCGGCTTTATTTTATGCTCCAGATAAAGGGGCTTGTACCGCGCGAGATACTCTTCAAAGGGCATATCGGGCACAATCACACCATCAACTCCGCATCGAGCGGCATCCCTAAAAAACGCGTCGACGCCGTACTGCTCAACTGGATTTAAATACCCCATCAGAAGCACAGGCATCGAGATAGTACCCCGCATCCCTTCGAGCTGAGAAAACAACACCCCTAGGTTCATCCCTTGAGAGAGCGCCTGTAGGTTACTTGCCTGGATCGTTGGTCCATCGGCTACCGGGTCTGAGAAGGGAAACCCGACTTCAACCATCGATGCACCTGCGTCTTGCAATCCTTGAAGGATGGGACGCGTGTCCTGTAAACGCGGATACCCTGCGGTAAAAAACACCGAGAGAAACGGCTCTGAGGGAAGTAAGGAGAATCGATTCGTAGCCATTACTTCCCCTCCCCCAATCGCTCAAGGTATGTGCCCATATCCTTATCGCCCCGCCCAGATACCACGACAACCACACGGTCACTCTCAGCAAACTGCATCTTTGAAAGGTATGAAATCGCGTGCGCTGTCTCGAGCGCAGGAATTATCCCTTCAAGTGTCGCTAACAATTGCGCGCCCTCTAATGCCTCTTTGTCGGTTACGTTTACATACTTCACCCTGCCGGTTGCAAAGAGGTGCGCATGCTGGGGGCCAATTCCAGGGTAATCAAGCCCAGCGCTGATAGAATGCGCCTCTTCAACTTGACCATCCTTTGTTTGCATAAAGAGGGTGCGGCTCCCGTGCAAGATGCCAGGGCGTCCTAGCGCTGTCGTTGCTGCTGACTTCCCGCTGGATACACCACACCCTGCAGCCTCAACCGCTACCAATTCAACCGAATCATCCTCTATGAAATGGTAAAACCCGCCCATTGCGTTGCTGCCGCCACCCACACAGGCGATAACGTGCGTGGGCTGCTTTCCTCCACGCTCAGCACACTGTGCTTTTGTTTCTGCGCTGATGACTGACTGAAAGCGCGCAACCATATCAGGGAAAGGATGCGGCCCAACAACCGAGCCGATGATGTAGTGCGTATCGTGCGGATTCGCTATCCAGTCACGCATCGCTTCGTTAGTTGCATCTTTAAGAGTTCTGCTACCGCTTGTAACGGCTCGTACTTCAGCACCAAGCAGCCTCATGCGCGCAACATTTAACGACTGACGGGCCATATCAACTTCGCCCATATACACAACACACGGTACCCCCATCAGAGCACACACGGTAGCTGTAGCAACGCCGTGCTGTCCTGCGCCAGTCTCAGCGATGATGCGTTTCTTCCCTAGGTGACGAGCGAGGATTATCTGCCCGATAGTGTTGTTTATCTTGTGAGCCCCTGTGTGCAAGAGGTCCTCGCGTTTTAGCAATACCTCGCATCTGTACTTTGCAGATAATCTCTTTGCATGAAAAAGCGGAGTTGGGCGCCCTGCGAAATCCCTTAGCAGCTCTTCAAACTCGACCTTAAAAGCCGGTGTTTCAATTATCTCTCTATACCGGGCCTGAAGCTCTGTGACATTCGGATAGAGCATCTCTGGGACGTAGGCCCCTCCGAAGTCACCAAAGAATCCCCGTTCATTCGGCTCAACTCTCATACTGCACGCGCCTCACTAATAACTTTTCTCACTAACGCTGGGTCTTTCTCCCCAGCCCGGACTTCTACTTTTGAATTAATATCTACTCCGTAGAGCTGCGGGATACGTTTAGCCATCTGCCGCACCTCTTGGATATCATCTGGCCCAACTCCGCCTGCCAATAAAAACGGGATTGCTGCCGTATATGTCTCAAGGAGTCGCCACGCAAATTTGCTCCCCGTACCACCACGTCCACTATCAAGAATAAAGAGGTCTACTCCTGGGATAGGGGTAAGTGCTGCCAGAGTTGTCCCATCACCTGCCACTTGAATAGCTTTAAAGATAGAGAGCGATGGCAGTACGTGTTTAATTTCACCCACATACTGCGCGTCTTCATCTCCGTGAAGCTGGACAGCCGATAGATTCGCACCTTTCGCATACTCAAAAACCATTGAAAGCGGCGCGTCCCGAAAGACTCCAACGGTTTTAACGCCTGGGGTAACGCTACGTACAAGCTCTGCTGCCTCCCCTTGCTTCACATAACGCGGGGAGTCCTCTACGAAGATAAAACCAACATAATCTGGCGCCTCAAGACAGATCTCGCGCACGTTAGCGGCACTCTTCATTCCGCATACTTTTATCTTCATTAGATAGCCTCTAGTAGATCTCTACAAGCTGCCGCAGGGTTAGTTGTTTTCATGAACGCTTCCCCGATAAGAAAACCGCGGTAGCCAGCCTCCCTTAGAGAGCGGATAGCTTCAGGTGTTGATATCCCACTCTCACTTATCTTAGTGCAGCGAGCAGGAAGCTTCTCCGCTAATTGAAACGAGGTCTCAATAGAAACTGTGAACGTAGCAAGGTCGCGGTTATTCACACCGACAAGCTCGATATCATCGCTTAGGTGTGAATCCACCTCGACTGCGTTATGCACCTCAAGTAACACCTCAAGTCCAAGAGAGCGCGCCAAACGTGCAAGGGCCTTAGTCTGCTCTGGTGAAAGAGCGGCAGCAATCAAGAGAACAACATCAGCACCGATAGACTTAGCCTCAATAACTTGGTACTCGTCGACGATAAAGTCTTTGCGCAAAATAGGGCAGTAATTAAACCGTCTAGCTGTTTGAAGGTCTTCATTCTTTCCGCCAAAGTAGCGCTTGTCGGTTAGAATAGAGAGCGCTGAGGCCCCCGCTTGCATGTAACCGAGTGAAAGCTTTTCGACAGAGATGTGTTCAGAAAGCACTCCCTTAGAGGGTGACTTGCGCTTTATCTCAGCGATAATCCCTTTTAGATCGCTCCGGTGCAAATACTGCGCGAGCGAAACCGTTGGAGATTGAAAGTAGATGCTCCCCTCCAGCAGCTTTATCGGATAAAGCTCACGCGCCTCGGCTACCTCTCGTTTTCTATTGAGCACTATCTCTTCTAAAATTGTTGCCATACATCTCTATCCTATACTTTGTGCTAATGCCGCTTGCGCCCGGCCCGATCTAATAGAATCGGTTGCCTTTTCAACCCACTCACCTAAGCTTCCCCTTCCCTCATATCGCCACATTGCAACAGCAGCATTTGCTACAACCGCGCTCTCCTGCGCCGCTGTGGCCGATCCTTCAAGCACCGCCCGCACTATCGCAGCACTTTCTTGAGCAGTCTCTCCACCACGCAACTGCTCAGGAGTAACACCATTAAATCCAAAGTCGTGCGATGACAGGTCAGCTATACCGTCCACAGAAGCTACCCGAGCTGTCCCCGTCAAAGAGATCTCATCGTACCCGTCAAGGCTATGCACTACAGCGAAGCGCTTGCCCCGGCGTGTAAAGAGGTATGAGTACAGCCTCTGAAGCTCAAGGTTATACACTCCAGCATAGTGGAACTGCGGATTTGCTGGATTTACAAGGGGCCCGAGCACATTAAAGACTGTTCGGATTCCAAGACTCTTACGCACCGGCTGCACCCGCTTTAAGACCGGATGAAAAAGTGGGGCGTGAAGGAAACATACTCCTGCCTGTTGTAGCCCTCGTAGCGCCACCTCTCTATCTGCTGTGAGCGTGACACCTAGCGCCTCAAGCACATTTGATGAACCACACGACGATGACACAGCGTAGTTTCCGTGCTTAGCTACTTTGTATCCAGCTCCAGCCAGAACAAACGCCACAGTAGTTGAGATATTAAAGCTCCCCTTGTGGTCGCCCCCGGTACCACATACATCAATCAGCGAGTAGTCTCCCAAATCAACTGCGACACAAAGCTCCTGCACAGCCTGAGAGAAGCCATCAAGCTCATCCAGGGTGAGTCCCCGCATCCGGAGTGCAGTCAACACGGCAGCTATCTCAGTTTCCGCCGTCGACTCAAGCAGAAGTGAGTGCATGAGATTCTTACTCTCTTCAACCGAGAGACTGTCTCGCTGGATTAAACGTTCAAGCAGCTCTTTCATACGAGATCCAATTTTCAAGCATCGTTCTTCCCGTTTCCGTTAAGATAGACTCTGGATGAAACTGCACGCCTCGAACAGCAAAAATACGGTGTCGCAAAGCCATGACTTCGCCACTGTCATCAACTGCAGTCACAACAAGCGAGTCTGGGATGGAGTCTTTGGCAACAACCCACGAGTGATACCGTCCAACCGTCAATTTCCGAGGTAGACCGCGAAAAAGGTATTCCTCAGGGTCAAGGACTTCCATGGGGCGAGTCTTTCCGTGAATAGGGCTTTCAAGGTTGTGCAGAGTGCCTCCAAAGCTCTCTCCGATACATTGATGCCCAAGACAAACTCCAAGAATATTCTTGCGCGGAGCGAACTCTCGTACAATCGCTGGCATTAACCCAGCCTCAGACGGTATCCCTGGACCCGGCGAGAGGACTATGTGCGAAAACGGCTCAACCTCTGCAAGGGTAAGTTGGTCGTTACGCTTAACTGTAACACTCACCCCATCAAAAGACTCAAGCATGTGAACGAGGTTATACGTAAACGAATCGTAGTTATCGATCATTAAGATATTCATACTGTGTTCCTAGTTAAGCTCCCCTGCTCGACTAATCGCTGCCCGCACAGCTCCAAGCTTTGCGTGTGCCTCGTGCAGCTCTTTCTCAGGAACTGAGTCTGCAACAACCCCCATCCCGGCCTGATAAACGAGCGTGTTTCGCATACTGAGAAGCGAACGAATCATAATTCCGAACACTGCATCACCATTTGACCCAAAAAAACCAACTGCGCCACCGTAATGTCCGCGCCGCACGGGTTCTATCTTATCAAGGATAGTCATTGCGCTGTGCTTTGGAGCGCCGGAAAGCGTTCCAGCCGGGAAGGTGTCTGCAACAATTTGCGCTGCTGAAACAGCACCTACGATATCGCCCACAACCTCTGAAACAAGGTGAATAAGGTGCGAAAAATATTGCAGAGACCTAAATTTCTGCACATTAACTCCACTACAGTGCCGACTGAGATCATTGCGTGCTAGATCTACTAACATGCAGTGCTCTGCGTTTTCCTTCTCGTCGTGAAGCAACTCTTCAGCAAGCCCCCGATCGTGGTCGTCTTTACCAGAGCGCGGAATCGTTCCAGCTATCGGATAAATTGCAGCCTTTCTATTCTGCACCAGGATCTGGGCTTCAGGTGAAGAGCCAATAAGACGGTAAGCACCAAAGTCACAATAGAAAAGATAGGGAGATGGATTTATCGAGCGCAGTGCCCGATACACCTGAAAGTCATCTCCTTCAAATCCCTGAAAGTAGCGGCGTGAAGGTACTATTTGAAACACATCCCCGCGCGCAATGTGACGCTTACAGCTTTCAATCATCGAGAGAAACTCAGTATCACTTACAGCAGACTGCTCGTCTCCACGCGCTACAAATGGGTGCGTCTTAATAGGCGCCTCAAGCGCTGCGTGAATGAAGCTCTCTGCTATTGGGCCATCTGGCTCACCCTCGGGTCGGTTCTCAAGTACGTGTACCTCTTTACGGAAGTGATTGAAGGCGAGCACATAGCGGAAGATAAAGAAGCGAACCTCTGGAATGGTGAATCGCTCATCAATCTTATTTGAAAAGGTGATGCGCTCTGCGTATTGAATACTATCCCATCCGAGATACCCGAAGGCCCCGTTTACGACCCCCTTGGGGAGTTGCTGAGGGGATGTATGACACGAGGCGAGAAAGCTTTCGATCTCTTCGCTTAGCCCAGTCTCCTTGGCTATTTCGCGAGTAGCGATACAACGCGACCCTTCAAAGAGCGAGAGTACTCCTTTCTCAACTCGCAGCTCTGCAATCGGGTCGCAGCAAATGAACGAGCGGCAATCGTCAGCACTGCTGAAATCACCGCTTTCAAGGAGCATAGTGTGTGAGTACCTGTCACGCAGACGAAGATACACGGCGATGGGAGAAGTAAGGTCCGCCGTAACAGTCTTACAGGTAGTTTTAAAGTTCATGGCAAGCTCTGCCCTTACAGTAAGGTTATAAAGATATGGGATGCGCTATGACGACGGAAAGGGGCTAGTATGTAGGCCTATGGCCACCAAGGAAGCGAAGAGGAGGGGATGCTTTTTGCTTCTACAAACATAGCCTCAGGTTAAGGGCTATTTAGGCCGGAGTCAAATGAAAAAATACAAGGGCTGACGCTATGGCACCTTCAAAGCAGCGCGCAAAAGTTGTTAGCCCACTGCTCTAGCCTACCACGGCATCTCGAGCATCACGCAAAAAAGGCAGCCTTTCAGCGAGCCACGGCTGATCGATATCCGATAGGCTAGTAAGCATCCGAATCGTGGCGTTGGATGCATCCAGAAACTCACGCTTGCCAAAATTGGGGTACAGCGCCGCTATTCGTAGGTAAGCAACTGCTGCAGCAAAGGACTTATCTGCTTTAGAGCGTGAGGTCGCACATTCAACAACCTCAACAAGTCGAGAAGCTCGATGATGAGCCAAGTGCGCAGACCGAACCCGCTCATATCCTCGGGAAGAGATCGCTAGCCGCTCGTCCTCGTGCTGAAGATAGTACTGTATTTTCTGAACCGCATCCTCAGCATCGTGAGGGGCATAAGTGATTAGGCACTCGCCCTCTGGAAATAGCTCAAGTGTTTCTGCGCTTACCCTTGGAGTAAGGAGCAGCGCACCAGAGGCAAGCGCTTCAAAAACGCGCCAGTTTAGGTCGTCGTTCAGACAATCATTTAAAATAATCTTTGACGAGTTATATACATCGAAAAAGGGGCCTGTCGTAAAATCCCCTTCAATACGCTCTCCTACTGCGCCGAAGAATGCTTTGCGTTTCGGATGTGTGGGGCCAAAAGTGCCGCGAAATGAAACAGGGATGTCTCTCGGGGCGGTAGGCGCTGCGCCCAATTGTGGTCCCCACAACGGAAACCACCGTGCGGACGGCAGCCACGGTGTGCGGCCGAAAAGATGACCATAGCCTCGCATGGCAAGTAACACCTGATCGAAGCAGCCGGCTAAAACTGGATGCAACAACGCATGAATGTGCGTATCAACAAGATGTACGATCGTTGGTATTGAAAGTGTGTCTAATCCAAAAACCCGCAGAGGCTCGCTATGGTCAAAATAAATCACCCGATCAGGGTTGAATCCAGAGGGTAGTAAAGCAAGGGCTTCCTCGTAATGGAGGATGTCTTTTTTCGTTACAATATCACACCCCTCATCATACCAGCCGATGCTGATACACCGGTGTCCAGCAGCATGAAATGCCTCAAGAAACCCTGGTTGGCTCAGGTAAGGCTGATTAAAGGCGAGGATGTCCACGATCACTAAGATGCTACTTCCTGGTGGAGGGAGTCAGGAAAGTGGCCGGGATTCGTACCAAACATCACCTTCCTAGTGATTACACCCATCCCCGGTTCCACATTAACATCTTCCACAATTCCTCAGAGATAGGTAGCGCACTCAAAAGAGGGTACCAGATAGCAAACATCCCAATAGCGGAAAGGAGAAGTATCGTCATTAGGGAATATCGGATTCTCTTGGAGGAAACCTGCGATAGGGTAAGCGCAGAGAGGATACAGCCAAACGGTATAGCTGGGTAGAGATAGTGAAACATCGTCATTCGCGTTGCAAAGGCCCATGGCAACCAATTTACAAGGTAGCAAACAAGCATCAGTAGGGAGCCTTGTGAACATAGTTGCGGCCGTCGGGCTAACAAGCTCACACCAGCCGCTGTCATAGAACTTAGAATTGCCGCAAGAATCGCCAAGAACACTACGGGATTTCCGATGCACAAAATCCCACGAATCATACCGGATCCATCCGATAACCTTTCAAATCCATACCAGATTGGCCGAAGGAGTAGTGGCCAGCTCCACCACGGTGAGGAGTAGCGGAACGGAGTGATGGCATCGATCGTGTGGTGTTTAAATGCAAGCTCGTTGTACTTCATGAAGCCCCCCCAAAAAGTGCCAAAGAGGGGCTTAATCGCTATAAACGGCAAGAGATAGAAAGCTATTGTACAGCTCAGCAGAGCGACAATAGCTGCTAACGTCGCTCGATTGAAATAGCTGGATGATGCTGCACGGTGGGGTCGAATAAAAAGGCTTCCAATAAGTATCGGTAGCAGAGCAGCAGCGCTCCACTTGGTGCTTAGGGCTAGTCCAAATAGTGCTCCTGCAAGGGCGTAGTGGGTGAAGAGTATGCGAATGGAGGAGGCCCGAGTCGAGACCTCGGCAGCATCTTTGTTTTGGCTTGCCCATATCTTGGAGCGGCCTTCGTATGCCGTAAAGAGTGCTGCAAGTGAGAGCATCAGGGCAGGAGCGTTCAGCAGGCCGATGCGAGCCTGGGTGAATGCCAAGCCATCGCAGAGAAAGAGGATTGCTGCCAGAAGGCTTGCAAAGAGCTGCCCAGATAGTAGCTGCGTTAACCGAAAGACGTAGGTTACAGATAGGGCACCACAGATGGCGCTGCCGATACGCCAGCTGCTCGGCGCATCGCCGCACAGCCAGATAAAGAACAGTGTAATAAGCTTACCGAGCGGTGGATGAGTAATCTCGCCTAATCCCTCTCCGTTTAAGAGTCCCCTGGCTGTAGGAACGAAATAATGCTCATCGAAGTAAGCAACTGAGGGCTCTGTGATGCGGTAACAGTATAGAGCTAGTGAGGCCACAAAGATGGCACCAACCAGGCTTTGGGGAGATGACTTTATTGCGGAAGACAATACACCTGACCCCATGCAGGACTATAGCTTATCGGGAACCCCGGCGGATCCGTAAGCGGTAGGCCGTGGTTTTTAGCGCAGACAGAGGTTATATTAATCCGCGTGTCGGAATTGCATCGAACATTGTTGTAGGCTTTCGGGTCCCTGCCTTCTCTTGGGCAGCACCCTTCGCCAGGGCACCTTTTCGTAACTTCTACCCACTGGGTACCGTCCCATTTCCTGGCTTTTGCAACTGCAGTTGGACCCCAGGAA
>JBIIHY010000051.1:0-11949 GCA_044235305.1 Bdellovibrionota bacterium | reverse complement strand
CGGGAGACTTCGTTGGATATCACATCGGCCCCTCATTAAATGCCTGCGGTCGGATATATCCTGCTGAGGGCGAGGAATCCGGCACAGCGCCGGTATTTAATTTTCTAACCACACACGATCCTGCCACGGCCGAAGCCCTGTACAAGACATTAGTGAAGGTAAATACCGAAAGAAAAGAATTAGAGCGTTTAGGGCTCGATGAGGCCCAGAAGCTTGTAAAAACATATGTTGAGAGAAAAATACCCGTGCACTGCGGGGTCGTCCTACCAATCGAGGGAGTGCACGAGGGCGTGGTTGGACTTGTAGCAGCGAGGCTCAGCGAGTCAATGCAGTGTCCGATTATAGTTTTAGCACGCGATAAAGAAGGAAACTGGAAGGGATCTGGTCGCTCAACTCCACAGGTGAGCCTCATAAAGCTTCTTAGACACCCACAACTCAGTGAACTCATCGCTGAATTCGGCGGACACGATGCAGCAGCAGGTCTAAGAATTAAAGCGGATAAAATCGACGCTTTTCAGAAGCACTTTAATCAAGTCTGCACAGAGATCTTCTGTCCTCCAAACCCTGCGCATTCCTCGAAGGTCACCTCCTCAGGGTATGAAATCGCTCCGGTAGAAAAGTGGTACAAAGAGTATCGACCTGACCTCATTATGACTGTGCAGGAATACGTCGCCAGACAGCAGGAATTGGCAACCCTGTGTGCAACCTTGGAACCCTGCGGCAGAGGCAATGCCCCTCTTAGAATTTTACTTCCTCGCGTCAGAATTCCCCGCTCTCAAGAAACTCCAAACAAGCACCGACGCGTCACGTTGCAGGACGGAGTCGCTTCTGGCGTAGCACCCCATGAGCAGCAATCTGTCGAAGTCTTCGCCTTTGCTCGTTCGCTCGCCTCTCGGATTCTTGAAAGCGGAAAGAACCCCGAGCAGCTCTTTGATGTAATTATTCAGCCATCAGTAGATAACTCGCCAGCCACTGTTGGAAATGGTCTCGCTCTCAAGGGCAACCTGATCCTGCTTCAGCCGACGGTATTCCCTTGTGAACAACCGCATCATCCAAAAACAGTAGAGCACACACCTCAGCGGCAAGGGCTAGCTCCGGCACGCTCACAAAAACCGACCTATCAGCCTTCTCTTATAAACAAACTCCCACCTACATTCTCCACAAACGAAGACCTATGCAGGCACTTTGGTATTACCTGCCTGCGCACCGCCGCGCTGCGTTTTATCCCTGAGCAGATGCGATTTATTACAGAGCTCTTCACGGCGCATGAGCAAAATCCTCACGGCAACGTGCTGTATAAAGTGAATACCGGGGGTGGTAAAACGATCATAGCTTTCTTTAAATTAGCGCAGATCCTCTCACGTAATCCAAAAGCCAAGGTTCTCTACCTTGCACCACAAAATGACCTCGTCGAACAAACACTCAAGAGCGCCCGAGCGGTTTTCAATCTCCGCGATGACGAGATAGTGACTGTTTCAGGGGACACGCCCGCGGCCCAAAGAGGAAAGCTCTACTCTAGTCCAGCACGCTTATTTATCGGGACCCCACATACACTAAAAAATGATGGAGACCTCTCAGTTTTTGATTTCGTCATCCTTGATGAGATTCATTACATGCGCGGAGATAGCCGGACTAACGAAGATACTCGGTATCCGTATCGATGGGTGGTAGAGAAATGTCGTACCCTTGCTGATAACGGTCACCCCATACGATTTTGGGCGCAATCGGGAACACCTGCGAAAAACCGGGAGCTACTTTCCGACCTAACGAAAACGTTAAACGCCGTCTACAGAAAAGCCTACATCCCAACCGGTTCCCATACGTGGAAGACGTGCGACGTGGAATTAGATGACGAATACCGCACGCACTTAACACACCTACGCGATAGTTACCGCGCAGCTCTCCAAGAGCTTGCTTCGTTTCTACCGTCGTGGAGCAAAGAGCGTCGGTTTGATGCGGAGAGCCCGCCTCTGCGCAGAGCATTTCAGCAGGCCGTGCTCACCTTCTTAGATATACATAGAGCCTCCGCACCCAACACAAGTCAGCAACCTCACACACTACCATCACGCAAAGAGTTTAAAGGTGCGCGAGAAGCTCTGTTGAATCAGCTAAAGGGTGCTTTGGAGCGCGCCAAGAAGAGAAACAGTAATGTTAGCTGGATCTACAACGTAATCTCGCGGCTGCATGAGCTCGACCACGCGCTCAGGTGCTTTGAGGACCTGCGCAGTAAGGGTCGCTCTGCACTTACCCTAAGCATGACTCCGCGTGTTGTTGATATTCTTTATCCACCCGAGAAGCATAAAACTAAGAACAGCGGCTCCTCGTCTGCGAGCGAATCAGCTAAACCAATTCCCTTCGGGCAATATCACGTGCGATTCCTGCGACGACCCGAGATTCAAGAGACTCTTACATGGGCCATGGAAGAGGCTACGCCGGCACGGATCTTAAAAGAATTCAAAAAGATCTACCCAAAGACACACTCCGCACACTCAGCAGCTAACGACGCTTTCAGATACCCAAGCGAGCTTCCCGTCCGGTGGCAAGGCCTCCTTAACTACAAATCTGATGATGATCTGAATTTGAAGAGAAAGAGAACTCCCCAGGCAATACGAGAGGCTGCTTTACACACCTCCCTGCTACAAGAGTTAGTTTCATCGACTCGAATTGATTGCAAGGAGCGCTTTCTTCGAAGACTCCTGCATACACTTCCTGAAGATGCAAAGATTATGATTCAGTGTGAAGAGAAAGCCGAAACGAAGCTTTTAAGTGAACGATTAAAAGCCGCTGGGTTTAAAGCTGCCTGGTACGCAGGCAAAAGCGTACCCAAAAAAGAAAAGCTCAAAGATAATCTTGAAGCCTTCCGTAGCGGATCTATTAAAATCCTATGCTGTACGTCAGTAGGCGATACAGGACACGACATCCCCTCAGTTACACACAGCATTCGAATTGTTCCGCTCACGTCACCCATTAGAAATGCACAGAGCCGCGGTCGAACAGCTCGCAAAGAAGGTCTTCAGGGAACATACATCACAATGATAGCAAACGATGCCGACAGCGATTTCGATGAGCGGAAGAAATACATAATCGCGCGTCAACGTGAGCGCACGATGAACAAAACGTAAGTGAGGTGCTGTGATTTCTAGGCAACATGAATCACTATCGTTCGCGCATGCGCCGCGCGACGGTGCTCCCAGAGGTAGATGCCCTGCCAGGTACCAAGAGCGAGAGCACCGTTAATAATCGGTATCGAGAGCGATACACACGTTAGAATTGACTTTACATGAGATGGCATATCATCTGGCCCCTCAGCGGTGTGGGTGTAGAGTGGATCCCTTTCTGGCACCAAACGGTTGAGCCAGCGCTCAAGGTCGGTCCGAGCAGAAGGGTCTGCGTTCTCCTGGATAGTTAAACTAGCCGATGTGTGCCGGATAAAGACCGTACAGAGCCCCTCCGAACAGCGAGCATCGTATACCACCCTACAGACCTCATTCGTTATCTCATGCAACCCCTGACCGGGAGTACGAATAACAATCGTCTTAACCACTTAGACACCTTTTTATCATTCTAAAGCGCAAGCATGCGAAGGAACCTAAGCGCATGTTCCTGTTGACCTTCACAAAGGTTCAATTTACGCGTACTATGGGGAGTTGTCTAATGCACAGGCGAGGGTTGCATGGCTAAGATTCCATGGAGTCGGATTCAAGATGCTTTCGAGGGCGAGTGGGTTGAGCTCGTTGATTGTGCGTGGAGAAACGAGCGTCTGCGTCCCGACGCCGCCCGCGTGCGCCACCACAGCGCCAACCGCAACGAACTCCTTGAAAAGATAGCAGCCAGTGGCCGCATCGATGAGTCTTTCATACTCTATGTTGGTTCACCAACGTTCGCTGATACAGCCCAATTTGCAATAACAACTTCAACTCTCTAATATACGGGGATGTCGATCGTTCCGATCCTCTCCGTTACAGCCGTCTACCTAGTGTCACTCTTCGGTGACGCGTGCCTCGTGATAGCTGTAGCGGTGGCAGCAACTATGGGCGGAAGCCCCTGGGCCTGGGGCGCAAGCTTTGCTGCGTTTCACGCACTGTACGCTTTTGCAGGCCTCGCTTTAGCCTCTGAATTATCGCTATATTCTCAATTCCTTGGAGATCTCTTTGCTCTCTTGGGCTCACTGATATTGCTTCGACACTTCGTGCATCACCGACTTCATCACGGGGCACACGGGGATTGCTGCTGCGAGAAACACGAGCCGCAACCCGCATCAACTGGCACGATGGTATCAACCGCAGCGACACTCTCGATTCACGCCCTGGCTGCCGGGCCGATACTACAGCGGGCGCTCGGTCAAAGCGATGCAACTATTATCGCCCCTCTTCTGATAGCAACCTCTCTTTTAATAGGTGCAATTATATCAGCTATTGTGTTGGTGGGAGAGACTCGGCGAACTGCAATACTGAAGACCCTAGACAAACTACCCGGCCTCGTTTCGGCAGCTCTGTGTGGTATATGCTTCTTCCTGCTTTTTCACGCCATCGAGGAGCTGTATCAATTCACACCGTTAATCTCTGCTGTATTCACCCTCTTCGCAGCCGCCTGTTCAGCATGGATTGGATACATTACCCACGGGAAAAGTGCGTCTTCTCGAAAAACTGAGGTAGTTCAGATCGCTACAAGACAGGCGAGATAGGCTTTCACCAAAGCACAGAAGCCAAGGCTTACCTGCTGGGGTACTTTTTATCCCTTTCCGCCCCCCAGATGTTTCCTCTACTATGCAGGTCGTATACACTACCGCCCGTCCCAGCGTTTACATGTTATGGCCCACTCATGAGCACTATCGGCAACCCCCTCCACCCAATGAACTTGATAAAGCAATCAGCTTTCTGGGCCATCCATCTCGGCTGCTTTGCGGTGATCTGGGTTGGCTTTAGCTGGACAGCGTTCTGGGTTTGCCTTGCTCTCTACGTGGTTCGCATGTTCGGAATTACCGGTGTCTACCACCGCTACTTCTCGCACCGCTCTTACAAAACAAGCAGGTGGTTCCAATTCGTACTAGCCTTCGTCGGCGCCACTTCAGCTCAGAAAGGACCAATGTGGTGGGCTTCTCACCACAGACACCATCACCAACACTCTGACACTGAGGAAGATATTCATCCTCCGCGAGTGTACGGACTTTGGTGGGCACACGTTGGATGGGTTCTAAGCACTCAATTTATTGAGACTCGCTGGGAGCTAGTGAAAGATCTCGCTCGATTCCCTGAGATTCGACTGCTCGATAAGTATCACATCATCCCGCCACTCCTACTCTTAGGAGCGCTGTGGATAGTTGGAAGTGCCTGTGAGGTATACTACCCGCAACTCGGCACGTCGGCTTCTCAGCTGATCGTATGGGGCTTCTGTATCAGCACAACACTCCTCTATCACGGAACGTTCTGCATCAACTCCCTCGCCCATCTAATCGGTCGACCGCGCTTTAAAACTGGCGACGATAGCAAGAACAGTTTCCTGCTTGCTCTCATCACTCTTGGAGAGGGGTGGCACAACAATCACCATCGGTACCCAGGATCTGAGCGACAGGGGTTTTACTGGTGGGAGATCGATATCTCTCATTACATCCTTCGCTGTCTCTCATTCTTTGGCTTAGTGTGGGAGCTCCGCGAGCCGCCAGCACGGATTTACCAGGAAGCAGCGCAGGGCAGTTAGAGATTACTGCGGCCCCCACGCTCGTAGCGGCTCTGAGACTCGGATTCCGTTAGTAGTATCAGTAAGATAGCATCCACTGAAAGGCAGTGTAGCTCTTTTTCGGCGAAGCTATCGCGGCGACTGCCGCATCTAATGACTTTGGATACAGTGCGCGTCTAATCGAGCTAACGTCTTGAAGCTACTACTACTTAATCAGGAATGGTGGGCACCAGAACTACGTGAATTAGGCCACGAGGTGGTGACGTGCGGCCTGAGTACCCACTTAGAAGTTCAACCTGCGACAACATTCCCTCACATCGATAACGTCATTAAAGGACTGCCGAACGGATTCGTTCCGGATGTTATTCTCTGGCTCGACAATAGCGCTCCGGTGCTGCTACAGGGATTTGAAACCTGCTCAATTCCGTTTGTTTTTTATTCAGTGGACGCTCAACACCACTACGGACTGCACTCACACCTCGCATCGTGCTTTGATCACATCCTTCTTGCACAGAAAGACTACGCACCCGTCTTTGCAAAAAGCGGAACACCCCTAACCTGGCTGCCCCTGTGGGCATCCTACTACGTCGAGCCGTCAGAAGAGAAAAAATACGATGCCGCCTTTGTTGGCACTCTTAATAAGGTATTGAACCCCCGACGCGTAGAGTTTTTTGAGCGCCTGGAAAATCTGGTACCGATATACCTCCTCACTGGGGCCTACTGTCAGATCTTTCCGTTCTCAGAAATTGTCGTCAACCAAACTGTAAAGGCAGACCTCAACTTTCGCGTTTTCGAAACCATGATGTGTGGAGCTACGCTTCTCACAGAAAGAACCGAGAACGGTTTATTCGATCTCTTTCGGGAAGGAGAGCATTTAGTCAGCTACACGCCCCACAACGCAGAGGAAGCAGCTCAAAAAATACGCTGGCTTTTAGAGAACCCGCAAACCATGCGAGCAATAGCAAAAGCCGGTCGAGAGGAGATTCTTCAGAAGCACCTCCCAAAACACCGCGCCGAGGTCGTACACGAAATCATCAAGAACATTCGCAAGCTCCCCCCCCGTCCGGAGCGCTTCTATTCAGCCATGATTAACCACGGCTCAATAGCCATCCTCACACACAAGAAATCCGGCTACTATCCTATCCCCGCTTTGATAGCTGCGTTGAACTCCGCAGCCCAGGGTATGGCCAGCGGTTGCTATCCTGACGACATTCATGCTGCGCACCTCATTCGCATCTCAACTCTCTACGACCAGGTGATACAAACCGGAGCAGGCAGCTCACTGGTACGACAGTTCGCAGATACCTTCCCTGACAACTATGTGTTGCAACTTGCTAAGATACGCCTGCTGCTGAACATGGGACAGATGTCAGCGGCGCGCGAATCTGCTGAATGCCTTGAGGCAGGCCCGCCACGAGCTATCTTTGAGAAAGCCGAGTACGCAATAAACCTCATCCTCGACGAGGGAAATGAGGTCGGAATTATTTAAGGCTGAGCCTCCTTAAGATCCGCGATCGTCTTATCAAGCAACAGATTGCTCACAACCAACTCACCATCCTCTTCGACGATGTACAGTATAAATGAGCGCTCGTCACCATCGTGCGTAAGAATCGAATGACCGAGAGCAATTCCCTTATGCCCCTCTGGATCCTGGGTCGGAATAGACGCTGAAGTAGCGGTCAGTTTCTTCATCCCGGCGAAAAACGGAATGAATCGAGTCCGAATAACCTTGTCTATCGCACCGGAGCCCCTTGTCTCACGGTCGATAGTAGATGAGCTTAACATGCCTCGAAACTCATCAGCACGCCCCTCGCGAAGCGCAGTAATTGCGCGACTAAAGAGGTCGTCGATTCTCCTGCTAAAGCCCTGTTGCTCTTCGACCGAGGTTGCAGCCGTTGGAACAGCCGTGGCTCTGCGCTTTGGCGGAGCTGCAAGGGCGGTGCAAGTAACATGACAACTCAATAAAGCTGCTACAGCAAGCGCTAGTTGCCGCGTCGCCACACTCTTTTGATGATACATACTGATCTTCACCCTAGTAGTATCTCGATTCATCCCCTGCAACGCAAGCGTATACGATGAGGATGAACCGCTACTCCTACTCCCACAGCGCTCCGTCATTTCCACATCAGAGCATGCTCTGATGCACGCTGAGCCGAATGTTCGACGAGCACCCCCGTGGAATTAAATGGCTTCAGCAATGTGAGCGGAACTGACAAGCTCGCAGACATCTTAACTTTTCCATCGGCGATGACTTTTCCATCGGCGAGGACTTCACCCTCAACCTCTAGACAGTCGGGGCTTCCCGGCTGACACTCACCTTCCCTCTGCACCGCTGGATAAGCAGCCCTGACTGTGTCAAACGTGCGCTGCTCGGCAGCAGTAACTAGGGTCGAATGACTTCCTATCGTACCGTGTACTTCGCGCTCTCCAACTACTAGCTCCTCACGACAATTGCCCCCAGTCTCAGCACGACACCGCTCAAACTCAGCCCAGGGCACACTCCTTCCCCATACAGACTCGTTTGTGCCTAGTATGGTTGTTTCACTCTGCACACACGCCGCTGAGACAAGCTCTGCCGTTGAACGACTAGGCGCAGCGCGGCGCTCAACAACCACCGGAGCAAGGCTTGGGATGTTATTACTCTGACGATACTGGGCTATGCTGCTGGCGCTATTGTCACCGCACGTATTTACATCAATCGGGCCGATAACAATCGGCGGTGCATTCGAAATGGAAGCATCGCGACAGCTACGCGCCTCTTCCGAATTGGGAAGAACTATTCGCTCAACTTCACGCGCATGCGGTCGCGCGCACTCAGGCAGCCCCACAGCCGAGCACGCCGGGTAGCGCGCCTTTGATTCCGAGATTCTAGTTCCAGTTCCCACACCGACAACCGACTCTCTTCCGCTTTGAAGCTTGATCCCACACAGCGCCGGAATCTGACTCAGTTCAGGAGTAGCCTGGCACCCCTCAGGGACTTCTGAACCAAGAGAAGCATCACACCCTACCGTACGCCGTATAGGAGCACATGCAGGCGCACCTTGTAAGGCTCGAACCGTCATGGTGACCGGAGCTACGGGCTGCGAACGCTGAATACGCGCCTTGAGCTCACTCAATCGTGCTTGAGGATTCACTTCAAGCTCGGCAGGAGCAGTTTCAGAACACTCCCCGTCACTAATCGCTCGAACGGAGAGATCCCGTTTTTTATCCACCTCTGAGAAGAGAATCGGCACACGGGGCGGCGGATTAATGCAGCGCTTGGGATCTGAAGAGTATGCGCAGGTGTACCTCTGGTCAACTAGGTCAAAGGTTGGATGAAACAGCTTCATCTCCCCACCGGTCCAGCCAATCTCTTTTCCATTTAGACTGACCAGAGTGAAAGTAATTTTAACCTCGGTATTCAGCGGAATGGGCTCAAGAGTTCCATGCAACTTGATCTCCTGTTCATAACGGCCTTCTTTGCGGTACGGCCCTTCGGCATCATCTCGGATATCGCTCCATGAAGCCCCGCGAACAACGAAGCTACCGCTTCCTCCACGCGAGAGAAGCCGCCCTCCTAGTCGCCTCGTCTTTCCACCCCAAGACATGGAGATCAACACTTTCCCCTCAGCACCAGCCTCTGCACTGCTAATGCTTCCGGAGATATGAAACATTATCGGTACGTGTAGCTCTCCATCCCTGTAAAGTCGATTCGACGCGGAGCGGTAGGAGCATACCTGTGGCCTTGTTGAAGACTCCCAGTCAATCTGACCCCTCGAGGTTAGCGGCCCCTGATAGCACGACACCGATATCTTGTGCTGTTTCTCCATATTCTCAATCGCTACTTTGTCTGAGCGGTAGGAACTCCACGCATCCGACAATGAGAAACTCTTCTCTCCGATTTTAAAACGTGAGTTATACTCGTCATCCCGAGAAGCAGCCCCAGAACGCGTACTCCCCCTTATCGACCTGAGGCTAAACGTATCGTTAGGCGAGAGAGACCTCCCTGTAGTCGGGTGATAGAACGATGGCCTCAGTGGGTCTGCGCCCGCGACGCGCGGCATGGGCCGCGTTTGAACAACATATGGAAGCCCTGCATTAACTGGGAATAGTACCTCCTGCTGCACGTAGCGGTCGCGCTCACTCTGGATCGTTACTGAGGTGACGGATGCTTGAGTGAGCGGCACTTCAAATACAGGTGCGGTGCTCCACGACGAACGAAGGTGTAACGTTTCTTGAGCTACGGTGTTGCCGGTTACCGGGTTAGATACAAAAACATTGTACAAGCGCTCTGCCGACGACGAAGCTGACCCCGACGTTGACGAGTTACACCCAGCATCAGTTGGATACAAACATCGTAGCCCCTCATGCACCGCGGCGCGTACAGCACTCCGCGCTTGATAGAGACGTACGCCATCGTTAACTGCCATTAGAAACAGAGCCACACCAACTATCGAAGCCCCTACCTCAAGAAGATAAACTCCCCGTTCCTTAGTCCTTCTATGCGTCATCACAGCCCCCTCTGTTTTAGCTACAAGCCTCGATTAACTCGGCCGCCAGTTCACTACCCACCATGACTCAAATGTTCGGCGACTGTAGGGGGGAAGTTGCTTGATTTCGAGGGGGTCTTCTGAGAAACAAACTAATAGCAGCAGATTGGGCCAAGATCTTCTTATTTACCTCACCTCCTCTTGCCCCCTTTACCCTCAATCCGATAATCTCTCCCCATGCCACCAACAATTTTTTCAATGCACAAAGTCAGCCGCACTTACCCACCAGGTAAGCAGGTTTTAAAGGATATCTCGCTTGCCTTCTTTGAAGGGGCAAAGATAGGTATCGTCGGATTGAACGGCTCCGGTAAATCGAGCTTTCTTAAGATCGTTGCTGGTCTCGACAAAGAGTTTAGCGGCGACATGACCTTTCGGCCGAATCTAACCATCGGCTACCTCGAGCAGGAGCCGCGACTCGACGCGACAAAAACTGTTAAAGAGAATATTATGGAGGGGTGCAAAGAGGCAGCCACCCTCCTCGCTGATTTCGAGGCCATAAGCGCTAAGCTTGGCGAAGATATCTCGCCTGAAGAGATGGAGAAGCTTATCGATAAACAGGCAGTTCTCCAGGATAAAATAGACGCAATCAACGCATGGGATCTCGACCGTACGCTCGATATCGCTATGGATGCACTGCGATGTCCTCCGGGTGATTCAGATGTTTCAAAGCTCTCGGGAGGAGAGAAACGCCGCGTTGCCCTATGCAGGCTCTTACTTGAGAAGCCCGAGTTACTTCTTCTTGACGAACCAACAAACCACCTTGATGCTGAATCTGTAGCGTGGCTTGAGAGACATCTAAGCGAGTATCCGGGCGCTGTTGTCTGTATCACCCACGATCGCTACTTCCTTGATAATGTAGCGAAGTGGATTCTTGAGCTAGACCGCGGTCACGGCGTTCCGTGGGAAGGCAACTACTCTAGCTGGCTGGAACAGAAAAAAGCTCGTCTTGAGCTTGAAGAGAAAGCTGAATCAAAGCGCCAAAAGACACTCGCTCGCGAGCTCGAATGGATCCAGCAATCGCCCCGCGCGCGTCAGGCGAAGTCAAAAGCTCGTATTAAAGCATACGAAGATCTTCTTAGTGCCGAGCAGGAGAAGAAGGTTGAAGATCTTGAAATCTACATCCCTCCCGGACGTCGCCTCGGCGATACTGTTATCGAGGCGCATGGCGTGTCAAAAGCATTCGGTGACAGACTACTCTTTGAAGGTCTTGAATTCTCTCTTCCTAAGGGAGGTATCGTTGGAGTCATCGGACCAAACGGAGCCGGAAAAACAACACTTTTTAGGTTAATTACCGGTCAAGACAAGCCTGACAATGGCACCTTCCGCGTGGGGGAAACGGTTAATCTCTGCTACGTTGACCAGAGCCGCGATGCCCTAAACGACAAGGCTTCAGTGTTCCAAGAGATCTCGGGCGGAAGCGATCTGATACTGCTTGGCACTAAAGAGGTAAACTCTCGAGCCTACGTAGCGCGGTTTAACTTTGCCGGAGCGGACCAACAGAAGCTCGTTGGTGCTCTCTCTGGAGGAGAACGGAATCGCGTCCACCTGGCAAAGATGTTGCGGGCCGGCGGTAACGTCATCCTGCTCGATGAGCCCACAAACGACCTCGATGTAAACACCCTGCGCGCCCTCGAAGAAGCACTGGTAAACTTTGCTGGATGCGCAGTGGTCATAAGCCACGATCGTTGGTTCCTTGACCGCATTGCAACTCACATCCTAGCCTTTGAGGGCGACAGTAAAGTTG
>JBIIHY010000076.1:0-10569 GCA_044235305.1 Bdellovibrionota bacterium | reverse complement strand
TTCCGTGCACCTGCTCGGGCACGAGCAGGTGCACGTTCACGGCCCGATATCATCAAAAAGCACCCACTAAAAACGTCGAAGACCCTCTTTTTTGAGCTGCGCTTCCCTGGGTCAGATCTCGACGGGCAATCCACCTGGGATAGTAGGCAGCTTCTGGTTGAGCATATCTACAACCACCCTAAAAATTCGCCGAGCCTCAAATGTGATCGCACCTGTCAGGCCACAGTCAGCATACAGTGCCACCGGAGTTTCGTGGTTTGCGTCGATTGGAGCAAGAGCAAACGCTCTAGATCCCCACGGTGACTCAGCGCTTGCTTTGTTACCGAATGATTGAACTTTAGAGAAGCACTGAGCTAGAGGCGAAAGGGGATCATCAAGCAGAAACTGCTGTCCCGTTGCTATCTGGGGACCTCGGGCAGCGACCACTATGGCTGTTTTTCTGTCTCTCGAGACTACGATGAGTGCTGATTTTTCAAAAGGACCCTGCTCAGTAAGCACACCCAGAATGTCTCTCAGGAGGTCTTCTGATGATTTTGCTTTTTCAAGCTCCCCAGTGAGGTTTGCCACAAAGTTGTTTCCACCGGTGGTGCGCAATGGCGGAGGAGGCGTAATAGGAGCAGACTGCTTTTTGCGCGGCCGCAGTTCCTCGGCATTTTTGGGGGCTAAGTCATAGCTTTTTGTTATAATCTCTCGAGGAAGCGCCGATTGACCCGCATCAGAGTCATCGATGGGTGCAGTGCCCCCTCGGGATGACTGTGGAGGCGATTTGCGTTGAGGCGGCGCAACGCGGCCTATGGCTCCTGGGGGAGGCGGTGGCGGTGGCGGCGCATCAAGAAGCTCTTGGAGGTCAGCATCGAGGTCAAAGCTCTCAAACGATTCATCGAGAGGTTGATTCTGGGATAGGTCAAAATCGATACTTGCTAGTAGATCTTCATCCTCCAGTTGTACGGCTACTGGTTTACCTAACTCCTCTATTGGCGTTCTATCCCTAGCTGCTTTTTCTAAGTACAGATACTCAGACGCCCGTTCGTACAGCTTGAGGTACGTCGAACCGGATATCTGCAGGAAGCGAAGCGCGCTCTTGGGTGGCAGTTGTCTGCCAGGAGCAAGTTTGTCCCACTTTTCATTATCGAATGAATCGATCATCTCTGCTGCAGCAAAGCAGATTGGGCGCATCGGTGCGCGCTCAGGATTCTTGGTATTAGATGAACGATTGATAGCAGTCACCACCAAGTCGGGCAGTCCATTCTTTTGAAGATAGGTGAGCCCCATCTTTTCTGGATCAAACTTGTGCTCCTGCGCCAGTTTGCATTGAACAGTGACGAAATTTTGAGAATTGTACAGCTTAACGTACCGGGTGCCGAGATGCTGGACGGCGAGCATATCTCCCGTGAACATGAACAGCCCGGCTGTGTGGCACTCTTCAGCGATCGGTTTTGAAACAACCTCGGCAAGCATGTGCGAGAGGATTCCTGCGCGTTTGCAGCGGTTTCGGTGAAGTTCAAAGATTCTTCGGATGTCGAGGTCCTCAATTGGCTCTCGAGCAAAGAGCTCGTCAAGCACCTCGCATATTACCTCTGAGCCTAATCGGGTTAGAGCAGTAGCCGCGTTTGTTATCGGTGGTCGGCCTGCCGAGAAGAACATGGCATTGGCTTTCTTTAAGAGCTCAAGGACTATGACCGGGTCCTGTAAAGCGCACAGCGAGAGGTCAGAGACCTTAAGGTCGCGTCGGCGAGCTAAACGAGAAGCTTCGCTCCAGACCAGCGCATGTGGCGAAAATACCTGTTGGAAGGGGGAGGTGATCTTTGGCTTTTGGGGATCGGTGGCTGCCCCTGCGTTGGCATCCTGCTGCGTACCTTCCGATGGTGGGACCTGTGAGCTGCTCATGATAATGCTGTGTCCGTAACCGATTGATTTGCCCAGTTGAGGGAGTATGGGCGCTTTCCCGAATCCCCCCAATGCTAGGATATCGTACGAATAGTGCGGAAACTTAAGGAAATGCCGGATATTGGACCGAATGCCAAAAGAGGTAGTGGTATTTGTAATTTGACTAGGTTTTTAAGCAGCTTGGGAAGCGCTTTCCGAGATCAAAAACTTTCAAAAACTAAAGAATAAAATCCATGCGACGATCATCTTAAAGTATATGTGGTTTTGATTACTCGTAATCGGAGTAGCACGTGTATATTTTTAATCTGATAGAGGCTCTGATTGCTGCTCTGCTCGGTCTAAAGCCGGTGCCGGTTCCAGTGCGTCGCCGTAAGGGCTCTTAATTGCTCGGATTTTTATCCGAGGATTGTCTAAGGGGGGGCGCTGTGGTGTGATCCTCTAATGAGTTCCGTGCAAGCCTCTCACAACGATGATACCAATCCATTTGGCGGCTGCGCTACGTTGCTTAATCATTATCGGCAGGTAGGGTCGGCGCTACTGTGTTACGAGCGAGTGGTGTGTGGTTCGCTTCTTCCGGGGCAGCGGTATGTCAGAGAGTTTGGTCACGCGGTTGCGTTTGTGCCGGTAGAGGTGTTGGAGTCTTACCTGGATGACCTCCTCGATCTCGGCGTACATGATGAATCGCTTTTTATCAGGAAAACACGCCCCGCTAAGAGAGCCATGTTCCTGGTATTTCTTTGCATAGCTACCATTTTATACCTTGGTTACCTGGCTTTTACCGGGGACTCAAATGCCGCATGGCCGCTTCTAACCGTGGTTGCATTTTCGGCGGGAATTGGTAGCGCATTGTATTTTCTTCCCCGCACTAAAGCGCTCCGACGATTTAGTTTTGCTACTGTTATGTCGCGCGAGATTGCGCGCCGTCGAGGGCATGACAGAACGTCAATTGGTGACTTTGCCTCCCGTTTGTTGCAGCGAGAACTGTGGAGCGCTAAGCCGGTAGGGCGCGTTGTTGCTTTAGGGGTTTCGCCTCTTCGCGCTGCGTCTTCGTTCAGGCCACAGCTTGGCTCTTGGTGAAGTACCACGGAGCTACCTTTCTGCTTCCTCTTCGGGGCATTGCCCTGATTTTGTCAGCAATCGAAGAGTGATCAAGGTCAAGTTGTTCGCAGATCCACTTGAAAGAGAAGTGTGACCGTCCAGCAGAGGTCTCTTCGTTAAAGAGCCATTCCTGAGCCTCGACAACCTCTCGTGCGTCGTTGCCTACGTAGTCGAGAATGGCCCGCTCAAGAATGGCGAGTAAGAGCCTTCTTTCCGGGGATCCAGTTTGGTTTGGGGCCCCAAATAACGAATTAAAATCGTGGTCAACGTGAGCGAAAACTGTACCTGAACCCTCGTTCATTAAATCCTCCAAATCATCATGATGATTTCTATACCTTGCTCGTTGCCCCGCTAGACCGTTACATTCAACCGGGGCATTGTGAAGCGACGCGCTGTTCGACGAGGTATTCAAGACATGGCTCAAAAATCATATTTTTATCGCGGGTTGTTGAGTTCGTTAATCGCGGTCGTTGCTGTGTTGCCATCAACTGTTCGTGCCGAGTTCTCCTGTTCGTCTGAGGTGTCCTATCGGTGGGTTAAGGGCCAAGCTCCGTCGGTCGGGGGAGCCCCTCAGGGGGCTAAAACGGCTTCTGGAACACCGGCAGGCACTCCGGCAGCCATAAATGGTTCAGCAGCGGGAGTTGGTACAATCGTTCGATTCTCAGCGATTCAGCGAACCGGGCCTGACGAGGCTGCGGCCAAGCAGGCGCTGGCTGCTGAGGTCGGTCGGCAGAAGATTAGGGCCTCGGAGGCGTGCAAGCGGGATCACGAGGGCTTTGCAGGGTGTGTAGCAACGAAGATGTCTATACAGGCTTCCCTGTTGAATTCATTGAGTTTTTCAGCGCGTGATGAGCTTGAGAAGGCGATCCTTGATGAGTGTCGGGAGCAGCAGGGCTCGTGTGCTTCGATTGATTCAACCGAGCCTCAGTGCAAAGAGGTGGTTGCTGCCGAGGCCCCTGCTGCGGCGGCGGATGCTAAGAAGGGGGATGGAAAGAAGGCCGACGCCAAGAAGAAATAGCATGGAAGCTAATGGCCGTCTAAGTAGTAGGCCTTGATTGAAATCGACTCAGTCGCTACGCTAGGCTGTGAATTGTTAGTTACTTATAGCTGGCAAGTGTTAGGAGGAATTTTTTGAAGCCATTTTCTAAGCCCGCGTTCCGCGGTAATCGACCCAATCGTCCCCAGGTTCAACCAGACGCCCACAGGATTAACGAATTTATCTTAGCGAGAGAGGTGCGGGTAATTGCACCAGATGGAGAGCAGCTTGGCGTGCTTCAGATACGTGATGCGCTCGCTAAGGCGCAAGAGTTCGAGCTTGATCTCGTTGAAGTAGCGCCAACGGCTAAGCCACCGGTCTGTAAGATTCTCGACTACGGGAAATTTAAGTACAAAGAGCAGAAGAAGGAAGCAGAGGCGAGAAAGAATCGCACTGAGACAACTATTAAAGAGCTGCGTTTGCGCTACCGAACCGATGTTGGGGATCTCGAAACAAAGCTTAAGCAGGCTCGTGATTTCTTATCTGAGGGCGATAAAGTTAAGTTTGTCATGCGCTTTAAGGGTCGAGAGGCTATGTATATAGACCTCGGCAAAGAGAAGTTTGATCAGATCGTCGAACGCCTTGCTGATATTGCAGTTATTGACGATCGTTCGCCTGCGATGGGGCGACAGATCCATATAACCTTTGCGCCGTCGAAATCAGCAAAACAGTAAAATCTCATGGCCGGATCAGATATGGTTCCGGCGGTTGTGTCCTTCCGAGGACAGACATGCCGGGAGCTTTACAAATCTATTTTTGAATCAGATGCACCTGAGCAGGTTGTTCGACAATTACCTGCGCAGAGTCTCTTTATGGTCATCAAACAGATGGGCACCTCGTCGTGTACCGATCTGCTTTTGATGGCGTCTCTAGAGCAATGCAGGTTGATATCTGACTTCGACCTCTGGGAGGGTGATAAGCTTAACGAAGAGGCGTTGTGGGAATGGTTATCACTCACTGACGAAGCGGATTCTCTAGAGATACTGCAGAAGGTTGTTAAGTGCATTGACCTCAAGCTGCTTGCTATCCTGATAGGGCGTTACGTTGAGACTAAGGTCTTTGATGAGCCCACCGAGCAGCCGCCAGGTCCTGGGTTTCATACACCAGATAAGGGTTATACATGGGTAGGCATCCATACTGAAAATGCCGATCACCACTTTTTGCTCGCGCGGTTGCTCGCGTTAATTTTTGAATCGAGCACCGAGCTTTTTTATCAACTTATGGCTACCCCATCAGTAGCTACCCTCTCGATGCTTGAGGAGGAATCGTACGGCGAGCGAATGAAGCGGCTTGCGGCGGAGGGTGTTCCTGAGCCTGATGTAGCGGCTCAGGTGCATGCGCCATTCTCGCGACAAGAGGCGCTGCAGATCATTCAAGAGTCAGATAAGGCTACACTTGTTGAAGACATCCGCAGCATCGAGCCACTCGTGTACGAGGGCAGGGCAACGCGCTGCTTTGCTGAATTATTGCGTAAGGTTGTCGATCGAGACGCTGTTGAGATGGAATTTACCTACATCATGAACGCTGCAGTCGTTCGGTTTGGGGTTGATTTTTCTGAACAGGATAAAGTGCTCATGTTAGCGGAGCAGGTGAAGGGCGTAATTAACATAGCGCTGGAGCGGCTCACTAAAGATACCTCAATCAAAGACGCCTACGAGAAACTCGGACTCGGAAAGCTTTACCGTCTTGGATTGACCGAAATCTTAGCGCTTCGTCGAAAATCTCAAAAGATAACCGCCGAAGCGATCGAGAAGGTAAGCCATGAGAACAAGGCGCTCTTTGCGCTAGTTGCTTGTATTCGCGAGCCATTCCCTGCAATCCCGGTTTGTCTAAACGATGACGGTTCCGTCGTAGATGAGGGCGGTTCCCTCCCTTCGGGCGCTCGACCGCTTGAAACTGCTGCAGCAGTAGAAACTGTTTCGCGATTGATAGATTCGTTGCTCGCTCCGGCCGCATAAGTACCCGGGCAAGCTCAGAAAAATCTCTCCCTACAGCGAACATGTAGAGCCGCCAAGCATTTTTCTGTACGCCGCCGTCGGCGATATCGCTATCCCCTCGTCATGGAAAGAGAGATTTTGTAGGTCATTCAATCTTTTTAGCAGGGAGCCGGGTAGCCTGAGAGATTCTGTGCCGACAGCCCCTCTGTGGAAAGTTACACCAAATCATTGGCGCGAGCGCTACTGCAGTTTCTGGGCGGTTTGCTTGCGTGCGTGGTCATTCTGATTGGTCGTGAGGCATGCGCCTATCCGGTGACCGTTACCTTTGTTGACGGTGCCGGTCGACCAGCACCGTCTATTAAGGTTCGAGGTTCGTTTGGTATCAATGGGCTTCCGATCCTCACCAGCGACGCTCAGGGGAAGTGGACCTTTGATACCAACGATGTCACCTCTCCCGAGGCGGTCATTGTTTTTTCAGGCGCTGAGACTGGAGTGCAGCTTGAGCCAGCTGAAATTAAAATTTCGGAGATTCTTGCTCTAGGATTACGATCCCGAACTATTCGAGCAACTCAGAGCAACACACCCAGTACGATAGTCAGTTGGACCTACTACTCTTCATACACGTCACGATTAGCAGGACTACCAGTAGCGATAATCAACCCCTACAGCTACTCATGCAACTTTCGAAAGACTGATACAAATGGGTATGTAGCATGGTCAGTGCCGAGGCCCACGGGTTCTTGCAACGATTCGTCGCCATCTACCGCATCGTATCATATCGTGCCAGCAGAGGACTCGCAGCTTCGTTGTTCGGCATTTTCAACTTCACGAATTTCGGGAGCTCGCTCGTGTCCCTTCACAGGGGACGACGAGACTGGATTCAGTACAGCTTCGTGCGCTGTTGTCTCTTCACCCGCTCCAACCCTCGCTTCCACTATTAAAGTGTCTGTCACAGCGGCAGGCACGACGTACGGTATTCCAGGTGTAGAGATCGTTGGTAATGCAAATGTAATGGCAGTGCCTGGAAGACAAACCAACTCGTTAGGTGATTTCGCTTTTACCATTGGCAGTGTTCCAGGAGCACAAGCAACGACAGCTTTTGATATTGTTCCTGTGCGGGCAGGGTATGAGTTTTTTCCGCGTTCAAGAAATAGTCGGGAGTGTGCTTTCGTTGGGAGCAATACCTATCAATGTAAATTTTCTGGCGTTCGTACAAACACAGGGCAGGGAGCCATTCTCTATGATGTAGCTCAAGCTACAACTCCTTTGAGTGGTGTATCGATAAATCCTCCGCCGGAATTGGGCTGCATTCCGCCCGGTATGAAAACGACTGATGGCTTTGGGCGTGCAGTGTTGCCAGTGCGTACCAGAACGCAGTGTGCAGCAGCAGGTTCCGGGTTATGGAACGCCCCGGTAGTTGCATATCCGTCGATGTCGGGCAAAGGTTTCATTAGCCCGACAAATTTTCAGTTCTGTCCTACAGCTCTCATCACGCAGGCGTCGGTTTCTGCTTATGACAGTAACAGCGGCGTTCAGAATTACTCAATATCAGGTCGGATCTTAACGATTGCTGGTGATGGTTTTGCTGGCGCTAACGTGTATGTCAACGATGCTCTGTGGGGGCAGACAGACGCCTCCGGTGCTTTTCGTATAGGGCAGGTGGTGCAAGGAGCGACTGTCAAGCTATCGGCGCAAGCGGCAGATTTCAAGTTTGATCCCGAATTTGAGACGTTCGTTGAAGTTGGCTCAGACGTACAGACTCTCATTCAGGCCCGTGCGCCTGACCCGTTTGCCGGTGGCATTGATCCACCGACGCAAACGTGCCCGGTGCAGCCAGACTATGAAATTAAGGGGTTGGTGCTCGATGTTGCTGGTCGGCCACAATCTGGAGTTGGACTATTCCTCAACGATAGCGATCAAGCGATAGCACAAACCGATGTCAGTGGGCGCTATTCTTTTAGGGTGCCGTTTCAATCGGATGCCTGGATCACGGTCAAAAATGGTTCCGCTCACTACGGGCCGATGGCGCGCTCTCTGAACAAAATTGAATGTGATGAGTTGGATGTTGATTTTCAACAGGTAGGATTTGAGAGTGTCGTTGTCTCGGGCACAGTCGTCGATAGTGAAGGGCTTCCACTCGAGGGCGTTAACCTGGGAGTGCGAGTTGATGGAGTGCCACTCTCATACGAGGTAATCTCATCGAGCGACGGAAATTTCCGATTTACGGCACCGCAGGGTGCTGGGGTAGTGGTATCCCCTCTTGATTCTCGCTTCGTGTTTTCACCGTCGTCTGATGCGATTGAGATCGCCTCCTCAGATGAGACGTTAGCAGCCTTTAAGGGTGCCAGGGTTGTGGTGCCAACGCCAATCCCCTCGGTCGCTCCAACCGTGCCAGCGCCGCAGCCGACGTTGCCTGCGCCAAATCCAGCAACACCGGTGCCAACGGCGCCAGCTCCACTTCCTTCCGCTACACCTCTACCAACTTCTCCGACTGCCCCCATCCCCACGGCAGCACCAGTTCCCACTTCACCGACGCAGCCCTCGCCAACACCTACTACGCCTTCTAAGGGAGGGCCTAATCCGCAGCCAGCCCCGCCCGCATTAACAGCGGTACCAACCCAGCCTCCGTTTAATCCGCCGCCTTCAAATAGTCCGCTGCCGGTAACTCCAACACCACCCGCGAATGGAGCGCCGCCGGTTATCGCTACTCCAATAGCTACGCCGCCTGGTATGCCGACGACCCCTGGGGGGCCTGCTCCGACTCCTCCAGCGGCTCCGGTTGAGCCGTCGCCGGTGCCGCCACCCATCATGCCTGCACCGACTGCAGTGCCCACAAGTACGCCTCTACCGCCCGAGATATTCCCAACCATTCGGGTACGAGCCCTGTGCGATTCATCATCGCAATCAGGAATGGTTGACTGGTTTGTCGCAAACGATGGAATCGTTGAACTAAATGGTGGTTGGGAAGGTCTGGATATTACACAACCGAATCTTATCGTCGAATCAGGGCCACTTTCGCGCGGTGCGGAGAGTGGGGGTGTGCTAAGAACCTCATTGGCAGGTGTGCCAGTAGACTTTTACCGGCTACATGTTTTTGTTTTTAATAGACTCGGTGAGCGGGTAACGTTAGCACTTGAACGGTGGGACTCAGCAAGTTGTTTACGAGCGCCCACTCCGACCCCAGTGGCAACTGTTCCGTCGGAACAGCCGCCAGTTGGTGTAACACCGCCGCCGACGGGAGGTGAGCCGCCAGCACCAGCGCCCGTTTTCCCTCCACCGGGAGACGGTGGGCCGAATCCGCCGCCTGAAGTAGCGCCTCCGCCAGTTCCTACCGCGATACCGACACCAACTCCAACTCCGATTCCAACGTACGCAATATCGGGGATAATTCGGGACGGGACGGCGAATAGCAAAGGGCTGTCGACTGCAACAGCCAAGGCCTTGGTAAATCTGGGAGCAGCGGTTGAGGTACGCGGTATGTCTGGGACCGACTTTCTAGCTACCGTGCCCTTCAGTCAACTTGAAAAGAGCGGGTATGCACTTTCTGCTCCTGCTGGCAGATACCGAATTAAAGTAACCGCTCGCAAGCCGAATAGTCTGCGAATCAAATCGGTCTTCAGAAAGAATGCCACCGAGTACACCTGCGTTCTTCCGGGTACTACGGGCAGGTGTCGTAATATCTCTTTTGCTGTTGCCCCTCGTTCTCTACTTAAGGGAGGCGGATCATGACGAGTAGAATGGTAGCTGCTTGGATAGCGATGACTCTCCTGTGTGCGGTTTTTCCGACAGCGCATGCTGAAGATGCTGTTTTGGCGGATGAATACATTCTCTCGTCGGTAGCACCAATTGAGCCTCTGCGAGAGAAGGCTGTTCAAGTGGTGGAGCAGGTAGCAGGGGAGGAGATGCGCGTAGCAGCATCTTTAGGGGATGTAATTCTGGTTACTCCGCAAACTGATGCTACCATAAACGATGTCGAAGATGGCGAGCAGATTGAGCAGTCTGAGGTGCAGGTGTGCCGAAAGTTGAGGCGGCTTCTGCGTCAGTCTCGCCTGGCTAATGCGCAAACGGGGGAATTTCATATTGTTCGGCGAATCGCGTGCGATCCGAATGCAATTCTCTCTGTTTCAGCAGTTCCCAACGACCCGATGTTCTCTGCTCTGTGGGGGATGAATCAGAGTAACGATATCGACATAAATGCTCCCGAAGCATGGAATGGTGGTACAGATTGTTCTAGCCAGATAGTTGCAGTCATAGATACCGGAATTCAGTACGATCATCCTGACCTTGTGGCAAATATGTGGGTAAACCCCTCGGAAACTGCGAACGGTCTCGATGATGATGGTAATGGCGTAATAGATGATATTTACGGATACAACTCTATTACAGGTAGTGGTGATCCTCGCGACGATAATGGACACGGGACTCACTGTGCAGGAACTATAGGTGGCGTTGGTAATAACGGCGTCGGAGTTGCAGGGGTCTGTCACCGCATTAAACTGATGGCGGTAAAATTTCTCTCCAGTGGGGGCTCAGGCTCCCTGTGGGATGCAGTCAAGAGCATTCAATATGTGACCACAATGAAGCGGGCTGGTCACAATATTGTACTCTCCA
>JBIIHY010000050.1:0-12065 GCA_044235305.1 Bdellovibrionota bacterium | reverse complement strand
AGTAAGTGCGTAGAGAATTGGGTTTTTTGAGCACGAAATAATATCGAGATACCCTCGGGCCTGAAAATTAATTTTTGAACTAAAAAAGCGACTCTATCTTTGCTCGCAGTAGCTGGCTTAATGCTTCCCCGGAAAGTACTCCCCCCACCGTGCGCTTACCAACTTAGACGTATCGTCATCACACACCACTTCGTCTGGATACCACGGCTTCTTGCGAGCATCGATGACTATTGGGGCTTTGTACTGCAACCGATGCCTATCGAGTGATGTGCTGGCTGCATAGATATCAGAAGCAGGGTCAAAGCGCGTAAAGACACTCCATAAAAAGGCACTCGCATTTTTCGTCGCTTCTGCGACGGAATCAACAAGCACAACCAGTGGCCACTGAGTAAGTGACTCATCTTCGGCGATACGCTGCGCGACTTTAGCGTCCTGCGTGTAGGGATAAGACTCAACAACGAGGCATCCCGCGCAGAAGACCCCTGCCTTCGTGATCGGATCGCGAACACCTGCCGGAATTGTACTAGGAAGCTCACGCCGCGCTTCACCACACCCCATCAATACGCCCTTACTACCGGAGTTCACCTTTGGTCCAGCGTAGTCCAGCGTATCCATCGAAGTGTTCGGGAAAATAAGCAGGTCGGAAGCAAAATCCGCTCGTGCCAGGATGTGCTCTAACACAGCTCTAAAATCTCCTAGCTGCATGCGCTTATCAGTGAGGAGTAGAAACTTAGTTAGTGAGAGCTGCCCTTCGCCCAAGATACGGAAAGCTGACACGAGCCGCTCGCGAGAGTACCGCTCCTTCACAACTGCTGCGGCGAGCGAATGGAAACCTGTTTCGCCATACGACCATAGGTCGAGCACCTGCGGCATCACGAGAGGAAAGATCGGTGATAGTAAGCGTTGAAGGTACTCTCCAATAAAGAAATCTTCTTGGCGCGGTTTACCTACTACGGTCGCTGGGAAAATAGCATTCGGACGACGAACAACTCCCTTGCACCGAAAAACGGGGTAATCGTGTTGCAGCGAATAGTAGCCATAGTGGTCGCCAAACGGCCCCTCCGGCCGCACCTCACACGGGTCTACTTCCCCAACGAGTGTAAACTCACTCGTTGATACGAGCGGCAACGGCCCGAGAGGATTCTCTTGTAGGGGCAATTTCCTCCCCATCACAAAAGATGCAAACAAGAGCTCCGGTACATCTTCAGGAAGTGGAGTTATAGCTGCTAAAATCAATGCTGGCGGTCCACCAACTGAGATATTTACCGGCAGATTCTCTCCACGCTGGCGCGCAACAGCTAAGTGAAAACCACCGCCTTTTCCGATCTGACAGTGAAGTCCAGTTGTTGCATCGTCATACCGTTGGATGCGGTACATACCTAGGTTGTGGATACCGTTCTCTGGATGCTCCGTGTAGACAAGCGGCAGCGTAATAAAGGGCCCACCGTCCAATGGCCAGGTGGTCAGCATCGGCATGCGCGTCAACCGCGAAGGGGCATCAACTATGAACTCATTTGAGAAACGGCGCCGCTTTAATCCGACCGAAGCAAGATCTCGCAACGTAGCGCGATGCTGCCAGACTTTAGATAAGCTTGGTGGAATAAATGTATGGGGAAACGCAGCCAACTCACGCACAAGCTCTTCCGGCCGACCGCCAAACGCTAGATCAACTCGCTTTGTGGTTCCAAAGAGGTTTGTAATTAACGGAAAGTCACTCCCCTTCACATTTGTAAAGAGTAACGCAGGCCCTCCGCGCTCAATGATACGTCGGTGAATCTCTGCAACTTCCAATACCGGATCGACTTCAGCAGAGATCTCAACGACTTCCCGTTCACGACGGAGGACAGTGATGAATTCTTGAAGACAGGTGATAGGTTTACGTTGCAAAGCCATAGTAGTGGGGCCATGATAGAGTAGTTACAGGTTGCTTAACAGCCTGTTATGGCCTCATTTTACTCAGGAGCACCGATGGCCCTAGTTTTATCGACTATAAACGATGAAGGGATAGCAACCCTCACCTTAAACGACGAGGGAAACCTTAACGCCATGAGCGAAGAAATGGCAGTGGAGTTCTCTGCTGCTGTAGCCTCACTTGCAAAAAGTGGGAAAGCTAAAGTCGTTGTGATTACCGGAGCCGGCAAAGCGTTCTCGGCTGGCGGCCACCTTGAAATGCTCGATGCAAAGCGCTCCCGAAGCAAGGAAGATAACCGAGCTGGGATGCTTTCCTTCTATCGGTCGTTTTTAGGTATCTTAGATTTGGGCGTTCCCCTTATCGCTGCACTGAACGGTGCTGCAGTTGGTGCAGGGTTGTGCGTTGCCTGCGCGTGCGATGTACGGATTGCGTCCAAGGAAGCAAAGCTTGGATTCACCTTCCTCAAGCTTGGACTACATCCAGGTATGGGCGCTACGTTTCTTGTGCCACGCATAATTGGCCTCTCTGCTGCCACCGAGCTACTGATGACAGGCCGAATAATAAATGCTCAGGAGTCACTACGGCTTGGTCTCGTCTCACGAATAGCCGAGTCGGGGTCTGCGCTCGAAGAGGCGTACGCCGTTGCGCGTGAAATGCTGGCGTGTGGTCCAGAGGCGAGCAAACAGCTCCTTCAAACACTACGCGCTGACTACGCCGCTCTAGCAGCGACCCTTGAACGGGAAGCTGAGTGCCAAAGTATTAACTACAACAGCGCTGAGTTCGCAGAAGGGGTTTCAGCTATACGTGAGAAGCGGAGTCCGCGGTTTTGATGCAGGACGAACGGTAAAAAAACTACTTCAGTGCCTCTCCCTCGGAACGCGCAGAGCATACCACGCACCCGCTGCAACTACTGCCATATGCACAAGCGAGAACCACATACCGCGATAGTTGCCAGTTGTGAGGGCTACTTCGTAAAGATCGTAGGCACAGATCAGAAACACCCCGGCTATCACGAGGGCCACCGAACGGGGCAGAAAGTAGCGTACTTTATCGCTCATCGGGTTACTCTTCCGTTTATTCGCTCAGCCGTATACGCTACCCCGATAACGCCTCTACTGCAATGACGAACGCTACTACACCCGCTACTACTCAATCGCTTTTTACCCTCTCCTTCCCTCCTGATTTACCGATCACCGAGCGCAAGGATGAGATCGTCGCTGCCATCAGAGCCAACCAAGTTGTTATCATCTCTGGTGAGACCGGCTCAGGCAAAACAACCCAACTCCCTAAGATGTGCCTTGAAGCGGGACTAGGTCTTAAAGGGCGCATAGGCTGCACGCAGCCTCGACGCATCGCAGCGCTCTCTATCTCACGCCGTATAGCTGAGGAGCTTTCCTGCACCTGGGGCGAAGCGGTTGGCTGTAAGATCCGTTTCTCAGACCACACTAAGAAGAACACCGTCGTAAAAGTCATGACTGATGGCGTACTTTTGGCCGAAGCTCGAAACGATCCCCTACTCTCCTCCTACGAAGCTATCATCATCGACGAGGCTCACGAGCGTTCACTCAATATCGACTTCCTCTTGGGTTATCTGCGACACCTCGTCACCAAACGAGCCGACCTAAAAATAATTATTACCAGCGCAACCATCGACACGCTGCTCTTCTCAGAGGCATTTAACAACGCCCCAATTATTGAGGTCTCAGGCAGGCTGTTCCCCGTTGAGATTCGCTACAGCTCAGCTAATCTGGCTGACGATGACCAGGAGGAGCTATCATACGTAGAGCACGCGGTGCACACCGTGCGCGACGTTCTCGCTGATTCTGTCGACGGCGACATCCTGGTGTTTATGCCCTCTGAGCGTGACATCAGAGAGACCTGCGAGCTGCTGACAGATAAACGTATTGAAGTGCTCCCTCTCATGGGAAGTCTTTCTGCGAGCGAGCAGGAGCGCGTATTTCGCTCTAATGGGCGTCGCAAAGTAATTGTCGCTACCAATATCGCCGAAACATCCCTGACAATCCCCAACATCCGCTACGTCGTCGACACGGGGTTAGCTCGAATAAGTCGCTACTCCCCGCGCTCTCGGACAAAACGACTGCCAATTGAGAGAGTTGCAAAGAGCAGCGCCAACCAGCGAGCGGGCCGTGCCGGTCGTGTTCGTGAGGGAGTCTGCATCAGGCTCTACGGCGAAGAGGAGTTTGCTACACGTCCTGATTTCACCGATCCCGAGATCCTGCGTTCTAACCTTGCAGATGTTATTCTACGCATGAAGGCCTTTAACTTAGGCGAGATTGAGACTTTTCCATTCCTTAACTCGCCCGAGCCGAGAGCGGTACGGAGTGGATACGCACTCCTCCACGAACTCGGTGCACTAGATACCGAAAACAGACTTACTCGCATTGGCCGTGAATTATCTCGCTTACCAGTCGATCCAACAATTGGGAGGATGTTGCTTCAAGCGCGCCGAGAACACGCACTTAGCGATATTCTCGTTATAGCTGCTGGTCTCAGCATACAGGATCCGAGAGAGCGCCCGGTTGAAAAGCGACAGCAAGCCGATGAGAAGCATCGTGCCTTTGCTCACCCTGACTCTGATTTTCTTACGCTCCTCAATATCTGGAACTCGTTCCAGCAAGAGCGCGAGTCTGGAAAGAGCCAAAACAACCTGCGCCGCTTCTGCAAAGAGCACTTCCTTTCGTACATGCGAATGCGTGAATGGGCAGACGTACACGGCGAACTTGCCTCAGTGCTCTCTCATGACCGCGACGCAAAGACCACCGACTGCTCGACAATTAAACTTTTTGACGGCCCTTACCGAGCGATACACCGCTCGGTTCTTAGCGGTCATGTGAGCCAAGTGGCTTATCGTTCTGATATCAATACGTATAGAAGCACAGCCGGTAGGCAGCTCACTGTGTCTCCTGGCTCAACGCTTCTTGAACGTCGACAACGCGATAACGAACGCGACTCTAAAATTCGCAAACCCGGTAAAGACCCTTCAAAAGAGCGCTGGATAGTCGCTGCCGAAATAGTTGAGACCACAAAGACCTTCGCGCGCACCGCAGCGCGCATCGCACCGGGCTGGATCGAGGAGATCGCTTCTCACCTCATAAGGCGACGCGTTGAAGACCCGCTATGGAGCGATGACAAACGCTGCGTTATGGCAAACGAGCAAACATCGCTGCAGGGGCTTGTGCTAGCGGTTCGACGCGTGCCGTACTCACGCTCAGCGCCAGTTGAGGCCCGCGATATTTTTATTCGCTCCGCACTTGTTGGCCAAGAGTCGCCTGCGTCCCATTCATTCATCCAATCAAATAGAAAGCTGTGTGATAAGATCGCAAGTCGGCTCGCGCATGTCGGTAAACTTAACCGTCACGCCCTGGAAGAGAATCTAGTTGAATTCTATGTGAAGCGCTTACCAGAAATAGCATCCCTGATGGAGTTAGAGCGATTTGTAAAAGAGCACAAGCAACCAGAGCGTCTTGAAGCCACTCCTGACGACCTGTGGGAAGGTATCTCAACCGTTGTTGATGAGCAATTATTTCCCGACAGAATTGATATTGCCGGAACTGCCGTTGACGTTCACTACCGCTATAGCCCTGGCGGCGAACGCGACGGTGTTACGCTCTCACTTCCACTCGAACTAGCCAAACGACTACCTCCGCGCGCGCTAGACGGAGTTATCCCAGGATTAAGGGAGCAGCAGGTGCTCTACCTTATTCGAGCGCTACCGAAACAGTACCGACTACAGCTTGATAACTTTGCCGAGACAGCTAGATGTATAGCTGCTGATGAGGCGCTGCAACGACTTCCGCTACTTGAAGGTATCGTGCATGTGCTGAAATCGCGCTTCTCCGTTTCGATTCCCGCAAGCGCTCTATCGCTTGAGGAGCTCCCCGACCACCTCAGGCCCCGATTTGAAGTTGCTACTAGTGAGGGAGTTGTAGCCAGCGCACGAGATCTTTCCTTACTAAGTGATAAGCTCCCCGCCGCAGAGAGGCAAACAGCAACTCCTGCTTGGAGCACCCTCCGTGCGAAGTGGGAGCGACACCCCCTGACATCTTGGGATTTCGACGAACTACCGGAGAAAATTGAGGTGGCAGCGGTTTCGGGAGTGCCAGTGTATCTCTATCCGGCCTTGGTCCAGGAGGGCGACGTAGTAGCGCTCCGATTACTTGATGAGCAAGCGGACGCAATCACCCGCTCGCATACCGGTGCGGAAGCGCTTGCTGTGCGGGTACTTTCTCGTGAAGTTCAGGATCTCACCAAACAGAGCAAAGCTCTCGATGCTCTTAAGCCCCTCATAACGCTCTATACTACTACAGAACAGCTCAGGAGTTCTGCTGTATCGAGTGCTCTGCGACACATGTTTCACCGTGAGCCAAACTATCCTTTGCGCCGAGTTGATTTTGATACCTTAGTTGCTACAGCAAAAAAACGCCTACCCGGATTGATGGACTCGATTGTGCGGTGGACTAAGAGTGCTCTCGAGCTACGCCGCGAGGTTCTCTCTACGCCGAAGCCTTACCCGGGAATGCGTCGCGACCTTGACCTACTCCTTCCGGCAGACTTTCTTACTGCAACCCCTTTTGAGCAGATTGCTCACCTACCACGCTACCTAAAGGCGATGCGACTGCGGGCAGAGCGGGCAGATAACGATCCAGTCCGGCATAAAGAGCGCGCTCTAGAGCTCGCTCGCTATGAATCTATCTTACAAGATAAAACTAAATCTACTCCCCCAGATTTTCGATGGATGATCGAAGAGTTTAAGGTCTCACTATTCGCGCAAGAGCTGGGGACAGCATACCCGATCTCTGCCAAGCGGCTTGATAAGGTGCTGGCATTGAAGGCTTAGGACGTGAGATGGCTTCACGGCATTAGAGGTTATTGGCCCGAATGGAAGAGGGATTTTCTTTAAGGGAATCTACTTGTGTTGAAGATACACGCGCCCCATCAAGCTTATAGCCTTTTTGACACGCAAACTACTCACAAGTTCCGCCAGCATACAAAATAGAGCCGACTAAAGAAGTATATCATCGGTGGCTGTATTACGATCAGCCGCGAGAACGCTTAAGGTAGACAATCATCTACTTTACACATGTCTAAAGTAGAGCTATATCTACTTTAGACATGTTTATAAAAGAGCTACTTGAGCATGGCTATGGGTTCATATACAAGAAGAATACAGCCACTTATCCAAGAAGACCTGCTGACTAAGATGGTTTGGGTGGCAGGACCCAGACAGGCAGGCAAGACAACGCTGGCGCGTGATATTGTTAAAGGAGAGACATCAGCCTATTTTAACTGGGATGTTGCAAAAGACCGTCTCCTCCTGTTGAAGAACAGGCTCCCTGAAGAAAGGCGAGTATGGGTCTTTGATGAGATTCATAAGTATAACAGGTGGCGAAACTGGCTAAAGGGGGTTTACGACGAGCATCACGAAGAGCATCCAATATTGGTGACTGGAAGTGCCAAGCTGGATGTCTTTAGTCGTGGTGGAGATTCTCTGCAGGGGAGATACTTTTTTTATAGACTTCATCCATTTACGTTATCTGAATATCTAGGAATCAAACTTGGAGAGCCTGAGGTCTGGCTACATGACGTAGCAAAACTGCCAATTGCTAATTCTAAAGCCGTTGAAGAAGGAGTAGCTGAGCTATTAGAGCTAGGTGGCTTTCCTGAGCCTCTATTTTCTGGCTCAGCAAGATTTTCTAATAGATGGAAGCTGGGGTATTCGCAGCGACTAATAAGAGAAGAGTTAAATGAGTTATATAAATTTCAAAACCTCGACTTAATCGAGCTTCTTTTTGAGCGACTTCCTGAAACGGTGGGCTCTTCTCTTACACTAAAGCCATTTGCAAGAGATCTCGAAACATCGTACGAGAGTGTTCGCTCGTGGGTAATCGCTTTTGAGAAATTGTACTCCTGCTTTAGGGTTCCACCATTTGGTGTTCCAAAGTTTAGAACTGTTAATAAAGAGCAGAAGCTTTATATGTGGGACTGGTCAAGAGTCCCGTCGCCAGGCGGAAGATTAGAAAACCTAGTAGCACTTCATCTTCTTAGATTTACCCATTGGTGCGAGGACGTTGTAGGTGAAAAGATAGAGCTTCGATATTTCCGCGATGTAGTAGGGCGCGAGGTCGACTTTATTTTACTCCGCAAGAAAGAACCTTGGATTGCTATAGAAGTAAAGAGTAGCGAGCAACCGTTAGATCCAAATCTTCAATATTTTTTAGAACGAGTACGGTGCCCATATGCCTTTCAGTTACAATTAAAGAGCAAAAGCGAATATAAGCATGCTAAAATTAATGGTTGCGATGTACGCAGCGTGCCACTCGGGCGTTTTTTGGCAAACTTGCCATAATGACTGGATCTGCAACAACGATTCATCCCTGTCTGCCCGCTCATCCCCTCTAGGGAAGATTACACAAAGTCCAAGCGCAAAGATTTGCTTCGCCAAATGGGCCAACGAGCTCACCTCTGTTGACCACAACCGCGAAATCGCCCGCAATTTCTGGCCGCATCGAGACACACCCCACCCAATTGAACGCGTCGATCCCACGTGGTAGCCTCACAACATGAAAAAAGCCCCATCGTTTAAGGATCTCACTGAACTTTTGCAATCCCGACACCTTATCCTCGATGGTGGTATGGGAACCATGATCCAGTCGTACAAGCTGGAGGAGTCCGACTTCCGTAACGATGCGCTCAAAAATCACTCTAAACTCCTGAAGGGCAACAATGATTTGTTGAGTATCACCCGTCCGGATGTGGTGCGCGAGATCCACGCCCAGTATTTACGCGCAGGGTCGGATGTCATTGAGACCAACACGTTTTCGTCTACCTCGATAGCTCAGGCGGATTACGCACTTGAATCGCTCGTGGGCGAGATTAATCGTGCAAGTGTTGTACTTGCGAAAGAAGCTGTTGCACAAGTATCAGCAGAGCTACCGGGAAGAAGGCTATACATCGCAGGTGCTATCGGCCCTACCAATCGAACCGCGTCTCTCTCCCCTGATGTTAACAATCCAGCCTTTAGAGCAGTTACATTTAAGCAGCTAGAGCAGAGTTATTTCGAACAGGCCCTAGCTCTCGTCCAAGGCGGAGTTGACCTTCTCTTAGTTGAGACCATCTTTGACACTTTAAACGCCAAGGCAGCTCTCTTTGCCGTTGAGCGGTGCTTCAACGAGGTGGGTTTTCAGCTTCCGGTTATGGTCTCAGTCACCATAACGGACCAATCAGGACGCACGCTCTCGGGTCAAACAGCGAAAGCTTTTTGGTACTCCGTGCAACATGCGCGGCCCTTTAGCGTTGGAATCAACTGTGCTCTTGGCGCGCACGAGATGCGCCCTTTCCTTCAAGAGCTCGCCTCAGTTGCTCCGTGCTTTATGAGCTGTTATCCAAACGCGGGGCTACCAAACCCGTTAAGCGAAACTGGATACGATGAAACCCCTGCTGATACCGCCCGTGCGCTTGGCGATATCGCTGACGACCACCTGTTAAACATAGTAGGTGGCTGCTGCGGAACAACTCCAGAACACATATCGGCTATCCGCGAGCGGATCATCGATACAGCACCCCGTCGAGCAGCTCCGATCAAAGCTACCCTATCACTGGCTGGTCTAGAGCCTCTCGTTGTAACACCTGACAATCCCTTCATCCTCGTTGGTGAGCGCACTAACGTCACCGGCTCCCCGAAGTTTCGCAAGCTCATCGAAGAAGACAAATTTGAAGATGCGCTCTCTGTTGCGCGACAGCAGGTTGAAAACGGCGCTAACATTATCGATGTAAACTTCGATGAAGGGCTACTCGACAGTGAAGCGTGTATGACGCGCTTTCTCAACCTGATAGCAAGCGAACCAGACATCGCCCGTGTGCCTTTAATGATCGATAGCTCCAAGTGGTCAGTGCTTGAAGCAGGGCTCCAGTGCGTTCAGGGCAAAGCGATAGTTAATTCAATAAGCCTCAAAGAAGGCGAAGAGAAGTTCAAAGAACAGGCCCGTACTATCGCCAGCTACGGCGCAGCCATGGTGGTGATGGCGTTTGACGAGAAGGGGCAGGCAGCAACCCTGGATGACAAAGTGCGCATCTGCCAACGCGCTTTTAGGATACTAACTGAAGAGGTCGGGATTCCTGCTCATGACATCATCTTTGACCCAAACGTCCTAACAGTCGCAACAGGTATAGAGGAACACAACTCGTATGCGCATGATTTTATCGAGGCGGTGCGAGAGATTAAGAGCTCCTGCCCCGGCTGCCTCACAAGTGGAGGCATAAGCAACGTTTCGTTCTCTTTCCGCGGTAATAATAAAGTTCGCGAAGCGATGCACTCAGTATTCCTCTTCCACGCCATCAAAGCTGGCCTCGACATGGGTATCGTAAACGCCGGAATGTTAGAGGTGTACGAAGAGATTGAGCCTGAGCTGCTTGAGAAAGTTGAAGACGTAATCCTTAACCGCCACGACGGTGCTACCGAGGCCCTGATTGAGATCGCTGAACGCTATAAAGGGCAATCAACCGAGCGCGACGTGAGTGCTGCCCTTGAGTGGCGTAAGCTCTCATTAGCGGAGCGAATAAGTCATTCACTTGTAAAGGGTGTGGTTGAATACATAGAGGCAGATACCGAAGAGGCTAGGCAAACCCTCGGAAAGCCGCTTGCTGTGATTGAAGGTCCCCTTATGGACGGCATGAAGCATGTCGGTGACCTCTTCGGTGCAGGAAAGATGTTCCTCCCGCAGGTTGTAAAGAGTGCGCGAGTCATGAAGCGTGCCGTTGCCTATCTGCAACCCTTCATGGAGGCTGAAAAAGCCGCCATGGGGGCATCTCAAGATGAAAAGACGTTTGTGATAGCAACCGTTAAGGGCGACGTGCACGATATTGGTAAAAACATCGTTGGCGTTGTGCTGGCATGTAATGGTTACCGAGTTATTGATCTCGGCGTGATGGTGTCATGTCAGGAGATAATGAAAGCTGCGCGCGAAAACAACGCAGACCTCATTGGCATGAGTGGCCTCATTACGCCCTCTCTTGATGAGATGGCCAATAACTTAAAGGAGTTTGTGCATGAGGGTATCCGTACCCCTGTGCTTATCGGTGGTGCAACGACTTCTCGCGCTCACACTGCAATAAAGCTTGCTCCCCACTACGAAGGTCCCGTGGTGCACGTAGCTGATGCCTCACTTGCTGTTGAAGTGTGCACGAACCTATTAAGTAGTGAGCGTTACACGCAGTATGTAGAGGATCTAAAGAACAACCAAGAGCAAGTACGACGTGCCTTTGCTGCTGGCCGAGGAGAGCAATCATTCATCTCTCTTGAGACAGCACGGCAGAAGCGCTTCCCGTACCGCGAGTACGACACTGAAACACCTTCTGTGCTCGGCACTCACACCTTTAAAGACATACCACTTAGTGACGTTGCGGCATTCTTTGATTGGTCACCCCTCTTTTGGACGTGGGGATTAAAAGGTTCATACCCATCTATCCTAGAGAACAAGAGCTACGGCGAGCAAGCACGAGAGATATACAAAGAGGGCCAAGCACTGCTGAATCGGATTATAAATGAGAAACGCTTCCGTCTCGAAGCTGTTATCGGCATCTTTCCGGCGGCTGCTGACCATGATGATGTTGTTATTTACGACACAACACCAGCACACCATGAACTTGAGCGCTTCTGCTTCCTACGACAGCAGCGCGAGCGAGAGGGGCTTCAAAACCTCTGCCTTGCTGATTTCATCGCCCCAAAGCAGATGCACCGTAAGGACTACATGGGCCTCTTCGCAGTTGTTTGTCACGGCGTCGATGATTTTGCTCAAGAGTTTGAAAGCCGCGGAGATGATTACCAGTCCATCATGACTAAGGCGCTGGGAGATAGATTTGCGGAAGCCCTGGCTGAGTACATGCACAAGCAGGTGCGAGACCTCTGGGGGTACGGAAAAAACGAGTCCCTCTCAGTAGAGGGCCTAATAAGGGAAGAGTATCGCGGCATCCGCCCAGCACCTGGATACCCTGCGTGTCCGGAGCATACTGAGAAGCAGAAGATCTGGGATGTCTTGAAGGTGAAGGCTGCCATAGGGTTATCTCTTACAGAGAGCTTTGCAATGACCCCGGCCAGCAGCGTTTCAGGGTTTTATTTCTCACACCCAGATGCCAA
>JBIIHY010000049.1:0-12088 GCA_044235305.1 Bdellovibrionota bacterium | reverse complement strand
CACTACTCCTACTGCGTGATTTCTTGAGGCCTGAGATAATCGATCCGATGCTTGGGGGTGGCGTGGTTACCTATCCAGACGGCACTCGGTCACAGCCCTACCAGCCTCTCAATCTTCTATACCTTGCACCGATGGCTTTTGGATCGCTGTATTACTGCATCTACTCCAAGCGCTACTCCTGGTTAGCGAAGGTAGTTATTGGGTTCTCGCTCGGAGCAAGTGGTGCGCTCTCGATTAAGGGGTTCTTTGCCGAAACTATCCCGCAATTACAGGGAAGCTTTAAGCCACTGGTGGTGCTGTCAGGAGGTCAAGTCGCTTGGTTTGAATCCTTCAATAACTGTCTCTTTGTGGTGATCCTGCTGCTCGTGTTAAATTACTTCCTATTCACGTTCGGTAAAGCTGACTCTGTGCAGAGTAAGGTTGCACCACTTGGTAGGCCGTTACTGATGGTGTGCTTTGGGGCATTTTTTGGCTCGACAGTTATGGCACGGCTTGCTCTGCTCGTTGAACGAGTACAGTTTGTGGTGCACGACTGGACTTTCGCCGTTTTGCACATCTTGGGCTTAAAGTAATGATGCGCACTCAACCTGAGCAATTACAAACAGTGCTTGTCACAGATTGTGGCTCAACTACCACTAAGGCGCTACTCTTTGAGAAACGAGAAGACCGCTGGCACCAGACCTTTCGCGGAGAGGCCCCAACAACCGTGGAGGCTCCCGTTGCAGATGTCACCGTCGGCGCTCTGCACGCGTTCAGTGAGGTGCAGGAGTTAAGTGGTCGACAGGTGCTATCGGGTGATGAGCAAGCGCCATTTCATCAAACCTCTGGCGACCGAAATCAAGGTATCGATCTCTACCTTTCAACCAGCTCAGCTGGTGGCGGATTACAGATGCTTGTAGCAGGGGTGGTAAAATCAATAACCACCGAGTCGGCGCAGCGCGCAGCTCTTGGAGCAGGGGCTATCGTGATGGAAGCTATATCAGCCGATGATGGCCGAGAAGACCATGAGCGCGTTGAGCGCATCCGGCACATAAAGCCAGATATCGTATTGATGACAGGAGGAGTAGACGGTGGTGCTACATCGCACGTAGTTGAGATGGCTGAAACGCTTGTCGCAGCAGCTCCGAGACCGCGCTTCGGTGACACGTTAAAGCTTCCCGTCATCTATGCTGGAAATTTTGAAGCTGCCGAAGAGGTACAGAAGATTCTAGCACGCTTAGCACAGGTCATAGTTGTGCCTAACGTGCGACCCTCATTCGATACCGAGAATCTTGGTCCTGCACGTGAGGCGATACACGAGTTCTTTCTCTCTCACGTGATGAGTCATTCGCCAGGCTATGGAAAGCTGATGTCGTGGACTCCGGTCGCGATTATGCCGACGCCAGCTGCAGTTGGTGTCATGGTTGAGAAGTACGCGCATCAGACTAAGCAGAACGTTTTATGCGTTGATATCGGAGGTGCTACCACAGATGTCTTTTCAGTGTTTGCAGATCGTACGGGGAAGCAGATCTTTAATCGTACAGTCAGCGCAAATTTGGGGATGAGCTATTCAGTGGCAAATGTGCTCGTTGAAGCAGGAGCGCAACAGATTAGCCGGTGGTTACCATTTCCGCTCGGAGATGCTGAAGTGCGAGACCGGCTCCGGAATAAAATGATTCGGCCGACCTCAATCCCTCAGACCGAAGAGGACCTCTGGCTAGAGCAGGCTGTATGTCGCGAAGCGCTTAGGTTATCGCTTGCACATCATCGTTCGCTCGCTGTTGGGCTAGAAGAGAATCGCGAGCGAGGTATCGCTGATGTCTTTAAGCAGGCGTCAAACCGATACGAGTTGGTTGATATGATGCGCCTCGATCTAGTTATTGGATCAGGCGGGGTCTTGAGCCACGCTCCCCAGCGCATGCAAGCGGCGCTTATGATGATTGACGGATTTTCTCTTCAAGGGATTACTCAGCTTGCTGTCGACTCGATATTTATGATGCCTCATCTGGGTGTCTTCGCATCGGTTCACCCTGAAGCTGCTTATGAAATCTTTGAGCACGACTGCATCGTTCATCTTGGGTGCTCTATAGTCCCTGTATGGAAAGCTTCAAAGAAGGTTACTGGCGACCTTGCTGAGGTGTGGCTCGATGGGGCTCACGTTGGCGTCGTTGCAGTGAACGCAGTGACTCGAATCTCTACCCCAGTAACAGGTAGCGCTACCCTCCGAGTTGTCCCGCTTCACGGCACGGTTGATGTTGGAGCGGGCGCAGGACAGATCTGTGAGAAAAAGATAACGTGCGGTGAATGTGGGATTATCTGCGATGGGCGTGGTTCTGGTCGGGTAGCAGAACAGGACGACTCAACTTCTTTTCAGCGCACCATCTACGCTAACCTTGGGTTGATTCGCTGATATGGCTAAGAACGCATTCGCCCCCGGATTACAGGTCTCCTCCAAGCTGGTAGTGAGGAAGCGGCGTGAGCTGCCCCTTGCAGGCCACGTTCTGGTGAAAGTTGGCGATACTGTGAGCGGAGACCAAGTAGTTGCTCGTGCTGAATTAGAGGGAGACCTGCGTATCGTTCGCGTCGCCGAAGCGCTTGGTATCACTTCTGAAGATGTCGGAAGGGTTGCAAAAGTTACGCCCGGAGAGAGCGTTGCAGAGGGTGCGATAATTGCTGAGATGCGTGGTTTGTGGGGATTGTGTAAGAGCGCTGTTGTAAGCCCCATAGCTGGGACCGTAGAGTTTATCTCTTCGTCCACGGGTCATGTTGGTGTGCGCGCCGCTCCCCGAGTGCTTGAGCTGCGTGCATATATCTCAGGATTGGTTGTTGAGGTTGAGCCCTCCCGGTCTGTCACTATTGAGACGACTGCAACCTTTGCTCAAGGCATCTTCGGTGTCGGTGGCGAGCGGATCGGGAAGCTTATAATGTTACCGCTCTTGCCCTCTGAGAAGGTAAGTGAAGCTGCTATCCCTAACGACTGTACGGACGCCGTTTTAGTTGGTGGGCACTCTCCTTCGATTGAGGCTCTTAGCCTTGCAGCATCTCGCGGAGCAGTGGGATTTGTGACCGGTTCAATCGATGATGCAGTTTTACGAAGCTACATCGGATACGACCTTGGGGTAGCGCTTACAGGTGATGAGGTAGTCCCCATGTCACTAATAATTACCGAAGGGTTTGGCTCGATACCTATGAGCAATAGGATTATTTCAACTCTTACTCCAGTTAGTGGCAGCAAGGTTTCAATCAATGGCGCAACGCAGGTTAGAGCTGGTGCTCAAAGACCAGAGCTTATTGTGTGGGCAACGTCCGGAAAGGGTAATGTTGAGCCTGATTCGCCCAAGGTCTTGGAAGTAGGCGCACGAATCAGGTTGATACGGGTTCCCTATTTTGGATTGCGGGGAGCGGTGGTTGAACTCCCGCATGAGCTGAGGCAGCTTGAAACAGGTGCGATGGCGCGCGTGTTACGTGCGAAGCTTGATGATGGACGAGACGTTGTAGTTCCTCGAGCAAATACTGAGCTTGAATAGAAAGGGGTAGGAGTTATGGCTACTGTAAAGTTCAAGATCTTCAGAATACTGACAGTAGTTGTTATTTTTGGCATATTCCTCAGTGTCTTTCTTTACACTTCACGTACTCCCCCTGAGCTGGTTGAAATCCCGCTTCCCCAGGTGATGCGAATAGCGGGAGAGGATAAGGCGCAGCACCTTGAAGTGCCTATACTTCGCTACAAAAAGTCGCGCAAAGATGCGTTAACGGTCGATTTTCTCGGAGCTGTCCATATTGGCGAGACCCACTATTACCAGAAATTAAACGAGCTTTTTAAGGGTTATGATTCAGTGCTATTTGAGTTGATAGCTGATATCCCAAAAGACGCAAGGCTTGAGCAGAACCCAAAGAGGCAGGATTCCTCGCTGGGCTCAGTACAGCGTGCGATGGCGGACGTCTGTGGACTCTCTTTTCAGCTCGACCATATTGATTACAGCGCTGCAAATTTGGTTCATGCGGATCTCTCACCGCAGCAACTCCACGATGCGATGAGTGCACGTGGGGAAACACCCCTAAAGCTAATCTTTAAGTTAGTGAAGCTCTCATTCGACCCAGAGTTTAATAAAAAGCTGGAAGAGTCTGGCATTACATCTTCCGGGCTTGATGGAATCAATCCGCTTTTGATCATACTGCGTGGCCCAAGTGACGCCGAGCGCGCTAAGATAAAGCGATTTATGGCGCAAGGTCTAGTTGCGTCTGAAGCTGTGCTTGCGGCACTTGAGGGAGAGAGAGGCGTTTCGCTCATCGATGACCGTAACGCTGCAATCGTGCAGGTGCTTAGGTCAGAGATCGCTTCAGGCAAGAAGCGTATCGGTATCTTCTACGGAGCAGGGCATGCGCCTGACCTCCATGAGCGCCTGCGTACGGAGCTTGGCCTCAAGCTGACGCAAGCTGAGTGGTTGCAGGCTTGGGATGTAGGCAAGTAGTTGCTGAGTTGTAGTAACCGCTATCTTTCTATTTAGCGCCCTTCTTTCGAAATCCAGAGTTTGCGCGAGTAGTAAGCCCTTGAGATATTGCGGAGAATCTTGCAAGTAGCTTGTGTGGAGGCGGTTGCGGAGCTTCAGCACAGAAACCGCCGCTCGCCCGTGACGGAGCTACCCCTTGAGTCAGCAGACAATACAGTAGGTGCTCCTGTAAGTCGTAGAACGAAATCGGTTTCGCCAGAACCGTTGATACAGTCAAAGCTTTCGCTTTACGGAGGGTCTCTTCGGAGGGCGCACTTGTAATTAATACAAAGATCATGTCGCTCATTTCAGGTGTTGAACGAATAAGCTGAAGTAAGTCGAAGCCGCTTCCATCCATCAGGTACAAATCACTTATCACAATATCAATTCGCTCTCTCTGAATCCGCTGTGTGGCCTGCGCCAGCGAAGTGCAACGCATGACATTCTTAGAGGTAGCTCCTAAGGCTTTCAAGAGCTCGAAGATGGCTTCGCACGTTGCTCGGATATCGTCGATTATGAGAAAGTTCAGTCGCGATACCAAGACCTCGGAATGAGCTTGCAAAGACTCGGTAACCTTCCATCGCATGTTGAAAGGTGGCAGGTCGCCAACGAGTGTGCTCCTTGATGACTGGGGCTGGCTGATTTGGTTGCCTTCGTTGAGCCTCAAGCTCTGTCCCTCAATGTCAGACTTCGGTCGCAGACTGTCATCCATGGTTTCCTCAAACACCGCTATCCCCAGCAGAGGTGCGGTCGGAAGTTGCCGTAAATGGCATAAGGTGTGCGCTCACGATGACGGAGTGACTAGGGAAAAATGTCAGAAATCCGTAGCTCTTGCTGGGGATAGGAAACGATATTCTCGTAGAGCGTGCCAGAGTTTCTTGGAGTCAAAGCCGGTGCGAGTGACAAAGGGCCCGAGAACCGCCACTAGCCAGAGATCTCTCGTCGCCAGCGCTTTACGGTCTTGGATACGAACTCCTCAACGGAGGAGTCTTTCAGTTGATCCTCTTGTATGACAACACATTGAGGATTAGGCGGAAATATCCCCGACAATTTCAATCCGTACTTCGCCATATTATGAGAGATCACATAGCTTCCGAATTTGCGCTCGCAGCCATCTTTGATTATGTGGGAGTATTGACTGTATGAGCCGCCAAGGGGCTCCCACACTTCATGGTTTAGGTTGTGAGCTAGGAAGATATCGTCAGATACTCCGAGATCCCTCTCATTGCGTTCAAAGTATATATTTCCTTGAGTGTCAAACTCCATTTGTGCAATGTAGGTGATATTTGTTGCGACGTGATCAGGGCTGATGTAGCTCGACGGATCAGGCAGAGTCTCTCCTATCAGAACGCCAGCACCCACGTGCATGTTCCAATCGTATGCGGCACCCGCTTCAAATATCTGTACCACTTCATAGGTAACGGGGAAGTCGGGAAATTTCCTTTGGGAGATTATGTTAAGTGTGGCACCGATCCGCTGGGCATAGGCCCGAACCATCGGGAGCGAGATACTAGCAAAGGGTATCTCGCAGTCCGGTATAGAGATGAAGTGAATGCATGTAGTCATAGAATTTGCTCAATATAACAGAGGCTGGTAGGTCAAAAAATCTCCTCTATATCAAACCCCAGCTTCGTAGTTTATTGAAGGCCATTTCTTCAGGTCGTTCTACGCCCTCGCTCGTTGTGTTGACATGAAAAAAATCATCGCCTGGGTGAAACACCCCAGCAACGCCTAGCCCGTATTTGGCAAAATTACGAGAGAGGCAGTACTCGCCCGTGCGCCAGTAGTTCTTTCCTTGAAAGAGCGGGGCATAGTCCTCGAAGGCTCCAGGGAGCGGCTCCCAGAGATCGTGCGTGTATTTTGTTGTGACAACTAAGCTTTCTACGATGCCATAGCGTCTGCCATCTCTTCGAAAGTACCTATCCTGGGAAACGTCGAAAGCTTTTGTAATATCGTAGTACCACCAATTACCAACTTTCGTCGGCGGATGTCGCTGAGTGATGTCTCCGGTCGAGGGGTGGATGAGGATATCGGCATCGATGCTGAAGTTCCAGTCGTAGGACCTACCGATCTCATAAATGCGCTGCTTCTCGCAGACAACAGGCCAAGAGGGCTTAGCCCTGTCTTGAATTAAATTGAATTCAGCACCGATCTTGTGCGCGTAGGCTTTAAGGTTTGGAATAGTGAGTGCACACATCTCGGGCTGATAGTCCGGAGTAGCCACTACGTGTATACACTTCTTAATCTTCATAAAACGTCGGTATTCCGGCTGAGGAGCTTGCTTTTTAGTCAGAGTGCTAGCACTAAAACAAAAACTTCCTGCATCCTAACGTTCGATATACTAAGATACGTTATCGTGCCGAAGGATTCATCTGAAAATGAGTAGTGCTCCCAGAAAGTGCGTGTATGTGCTGGCGACCCCAGGGTACGCTCCGGAGATGTGCTCGATTACGCTCCCAAACATACGGCGTTTTGCTGAGAGGATTGGAGCAGACTTTAAAATCATTTCTGAGCGGAAGTTCCCCTCGTTTCCCGTAAATTATGAGCGTGTGCAGATATATGAGCTTGGGAAGGAGTACGATTGGAACATAAACATTGATGCGGATATCGTTATCGGAGATGATTTGGTAGACCCGTGTGAACGTATCAAGAACAATCAAGTTGGGATTGTGATGCGCTTCATCCTCGATGAATTCATTGACACAGCCGGCAATAGGTTTTTTGAGCGTGATAAGCGCAACATCGGAATTGTTGATACGATGGTTGTTACATCACGTTTGACACATGACCTATGGGAACCGCTTCCTGGGGAGTTTGAGAGTTACACGCGCTACTTTCGAGATGGGGTAACGCGACGCATTTCAGAGTACTGCCTTTCGCAAAATTTCGCTAAGTACGGACACCGGTACCACGGGTTGTATATAACTGGTGAACCGATTTATCACATTAATTATACCTCCTGTAACAAGGAGGACTGTGTAGGGCTGGCCCTGGATAAGCTGCGTGAGTGGGGGGGCAAAGCTACTGCCTAGGTTTCTATGATGAATGGAATCGGTGTTGAAAAGAAGTTAACGGTCTGTGTGTATCTGTCGGGCACGTCATCTGCGCGAGCATTCAAAGTGCTTGAGGCTCTCCATGCGACACCAGGCCTCGGGGCGCGCTGGGATGCCATCGTTGGAATTGACTCGATAAGCTACGATCTGGCCCATTTTACCTGCGAAAGGCACGAACGCGGTAGTAAGGTCACTTTTATCGAAACCAAAGATTCAGTGGGAAGAGACCGTTTTTTTCTCTCGATGGTAGCCAACATACGCTCGCGTTACACGTTGCTACTCGATGAACATGTCACGCTAAGGCGGGACTGGATTGAGCGCGTAGAGCACTTTCTTTCGACTGAGCAGTCGTTCAGTATAGCTGGTGTTGAGATGATAAGAGGGGGGCAAGACGTTCACCATGGTCAGAGTGGTATATTGCCGCTAAGTAAGTCCGCCATCCTAGTGAGTACATCTTTTTTGCGTACATGTGAGGGCGGTCTGGATGTACTGCCGGGCGAGAAGGAAGTTGCCTTCTTTGACTCTGCCTTGAAGGAGTCTCTTGGGGTCGACGAGATAGCCAGTGGAAATTTTGATCTTCGTGCAATTACGCTTACCTGTGGAGGTATTGAGAGGGAGAAGGCCCCTGTTGACGTTCGGCCGATGCTCTCAGCGTGTATTTGCACCTATGGAGATCATCCTGAGCTTATCCTGAGGTGTCTTGATAGTATTTTGCGAGAGCCGTTGTTCGCCAATGATATGGAGATCATTGTTGGGTGTAACACCGTATCGAAAAGGGTCATGGGTGAGATAGAACAGCGCTATAAGCGTGACCGTATAACCGCCCTGATTCGTGCACCGATCAACTACAATAAGGCAGGAATCCAGCGATTTACCTTCCGGCTCGCGCGGGGCATGTACCTGCTTTCCCTGGATGATGACATGTATTTTCTGCCAGGGTGGTTTCCTCGATTAAAAAAATTCATTATCGACAGTCACCCCTTCGAAGCCGCAGGACGGCTGTATGAGCTCTCTTCTCGGCGCGGCTGGTCGGGAAAAAAGAAGCCCTATCGGGAATGTGTTGAGCGAAAGAAGTGGTGGCGAGGCAAATTACCGTTTGATGAGTTAGTTCAATTTCCAGCCGGGCAATGTTTCTTAGCTCGCAGAGCATTCGTGGTTGAGAATGATTACCCTGATCTAGGTATGAGGATCGACTGGGATGATGTGTTGCTCGGAGATATGATTATTCAACTCGATGGATCCCAGAAATTTTTCTCTGATGATCTATATAAGCACATCATTATTGATGATATCGCTTCTCGTGGTCAGCATGGTGGTGGTTAGTTGGGCGTGTGAGAATGGATTTATTCAGCACTAAGTTTCCCACTCTACTGGAACTGTGCATGCGGCACCTCCTGTCGGGCAACCGCGCGCACTGTGCTGCACTAGCTACTCAGGTGCTCTCTTTATCCTCAGAGCAGAGTATCTTTCACCTGATTCTCTCGGCGTGTAGCCGTACCCTTGCTGAAGATACCACGAGCATGTCACCGCAGGGCTCAGCGGTGTCACCAGAGATTGGAAGCGAGTCACCGAAAGCCCTTGAGGAGACACGTAGAAGCCTCGAGGAGGCGCTCGTCGGTGCGCCCACGGATTGTTCTCTATATGAACGCCTGGGTGGTGTCTGCGAGGCGTTGGGGCAGCATCGTGAAGCGGCGTGGTTGTATGTATTAAGTGCCACGCTCAACCCACAGTCAATGGCAGCGCATGAGGGGCTTCTACGATGTTACGTGCAGCAGCAATCTGCAGCAGAAGTGGTTCAGGCGGTTGTGCTGTGTCAACGCCTTGGTTCAGCAGATGGAGAATGGCAAGCCCGTTTGGCTAGAGCTCTCATGAGCGTTGAACAACTAGAACGAGCAAAAGATCTCTCTCTTAACGCACTTACGAGGGTTGGTGAATCAAGCCGAGTGCCCCTGTATATGGCGCTGGGGGAGCTTGAAAGACGGTGCCAAAATTACAACGCTAGCGAGGAGTACTTTAGGCAGGCGGTAAAGGTTTCTCCGCTTGATTACTCGATTCAGCGCGAGCTGTTAAATCTTCTCATTACAACTGGAAAAATGATCTCCGCTAAAGCAACAGTAGAGGAGTTATTTTCCCTTAATCCGAGGTCGCTTAGTCTTTTTTTTCTGAAAGTTTCTTTGGAGCTCCAGCCTGGATATCCTTCAGAGGAGCATGTGGATCGCGCACGTGCAGCGGTAGTCAAAGGATTGGAAATTATTAAAGCCACCTTGCCAACAATACCCGAGCGGTTAGTCCCTGAGTTTGAAAGCCTTTTTGATAATTTGAATTTCCTATTTTATTTGCCGTACCAGGGGCGAAGTGTAGTAGCGATTCAGAGAACGGTCGCTGAGATCTGTTACGCCGCCATGCAGAGACTTATTCCTTTACCGCCACTGGAGCCACGTGCGCCGTTAAGTGGTCGTAAGATACGGCTCGGGGTTGCGTCAGCATTCTTTAGAGATCACTCCAACTATAAGATCCCGATAAGGGGATGGATGAAGGAGCTTGACCGAAGATCATTTGAAACGTTTGGGTATCACTTCTCACCGCGAGTGGATGCTAAGACAGAGGAAGCTGAACTCTATTTCGACCACTTTGAGCAGCAGCAACGGACGCTTCGGGAGTGGGTCGAGGTAATGCGAGCTGATCAGCTTGATGTTCTTATATTCCCCGAGATCGGAATGGACCCAATGACCCGAAACGTTGCCTGTTTTAGGCTCGCTCCCGTGCAAGTAAACTCGTGGGGACATCCGGTTACTTCGGGCCTACCAACAATTGACTATTTTCTATCAAGTGACCTAATGGAGGGGCCGCAAGCTGATGAGGAGTATACAGAGCAGCTTGTACGTCTGCCGCTTTTGTCGGTTAACTATGAGCCACCAAAGCGTGCGCTACTTTCACTTAGCCGGTCATCGATAGGTTTACGTCAGGACTCAATTGCTTACTGGTGTTGTCAGGTTATCTATAAACAGCTCCCTCGATTCGATTGGGTGTATCCAGAGATAGCAACGCGTGTGCCTAACTCTCAATTTGTCTTTATTACTATACAGCCGAACAGTGAGACGGCAGCGATCTTTAAGCATCGGTTGAAGAGTGCCTTTGAGGCTAAGGGTCTTAATCCTGAGCATCACCTTATCTTTCTCTCAGGGCTAAATGGGGATGAGTTTGCTACGTGCGCGTCTCTCTGCGACCTCAGTCTCGATTCTTTTGAGTGGTCAGGCTGTAATTCCTCGCTTGAAACGTTGGCCCAAGGTGTCCCTGTGATAACGTGTCCTGGCGCATTTATGCGTGGGAAGCATACCGAAGCCATCTTGCGAGTGATTCGGTGTGAAGAATTGATTGCAGCAACCCCCGATGACTATATCGATCTAGCCGTGTCGCTTAGCGCGGATTTAGCCAAGCGACAGGCGCTTTCCAAAAAAGTTAAAGAAAACATTAGCTTGGCACATAATGATACTTCATGTGTTCGAGAGCTTGAGAGCCGCATTAAGAGCTGGGTGCGAGATAAAATTCCTGAATGAAATAGGTGGGTTAGCCATTGAAGTCCGTCCATGGCGTTCGTGCTGAAATAATTGGCAACCTTTATTAAGTCATCCGCAAAATCAACCGACTCCCAATACGTTAGGGTGTTTTTTGCACCCACGCACGGCTGCGGCAAAAGCTCACGGAGATGGCAAACTTTATTAATCGAATCGGGAAGGGACTTTCGCGCTTCGGAATTGGAAGCAAGGGAGGGGTGCGCAATAAGGTCTCCGTCAACATCCCTCGTGCTGAAGCAAAAACCAATTCGGTTTTGGATCAGCCGCAAGGCTCGAGGAAAAAATCAAGAGTCGAAACCAATGATGCCGCTGCAATCCCTGAGCTGCGAGCCATAGGCCGACTTGAAGCAGAGCTGCGCGGATTGCTATCAAGCGCTCAAACCTATGCTAAGAGATGGCGCGACGCGAGAAGCGTCGAAGATCAGACAGCGGCGTACAACGAGCTCGAAAAGATCGAGGCGCTGTGGAACGGTGTGCAGGGCAGGGATGGAGGCATTGACTCTGGCGACTTGGAGGCGTTAAAGACCGAATCACTGCGCCAAACGGCTTATCTACAAGCCTATGAGGCATCATCTAACCTCTTCTCAAATTCATCTTCTTCTGTCGATATCTCGCTAGGGGTGATTAATACATCTTCGGTTGGGCTCTCGCTGTCGTCTGCAAGCGTTGATGTACAACTCACAGTCTTAAACACCTCGTCGGTTTCGCTCTCAAACTCATCGGCCAGCGTCGATGTAGCACTCGAAGTACTGAACACCTCCTCGAATAGCATCTCCACTTCGTCCGCAAGTGTGGATGTGGCTCTTGTAACGTTAAATACATCCTCTAACAGCCTCTCAAATTCCTCGTCGAGCATCGATGTTGCCCTCGACGTACTAAACACGTCCTCGAACAGCATATCGACATCATCATCGAGCGTAGATGTCGCCCTAAATACGTTGAATGTCTCCTCTAACAGCCTTTCAAATTCATCGTCGAGTATTGATAATGC
>JBIIHY010000327.1:0-3779 GCA_044235305.1 Bdellovibrionota bacterium | reverse complement strand
CCGACCCGCGGCCAGCTCCAAAGAAGGGTTTTTAAACACTGAACCTGCCGAAGGTAGCGAGAGTGGCTGCTTCATACGCCGTTCAGCCAGGTTGTGAGCGAGAGCAGAACTTATGTGTTCACGGTTACCGGGAGTTAGCTTTATCCTTGCTGACGTAATGAAGAAATCAACGGGCAGGCCCGAGCACCGGTAACTCCAGGGAAGGTCATCTCGCGAGTAACGCACAACCTCACCATGTGGGGTGACTCCTTCAACAAAAACTACCCGCTCACCAAGCTCAGCACCGTGCGCGCCGGCGTTCATAAAAAGCGCCCCACCGCACGTTGCAGGGATCCCGGCAGCAAACTCAAGCCCCGAAAACCCCTCCGTTGAAAGCTTGCGCGCTAGGCTCATAAGTGAGGTCGCTGCACCAATATCAAACACCCCATCGGCAACATTGGTAACGCTACGTAGCTCCCCTGCGAGCTTCACCACGAACCCTCGAAGCCCCTCGTCAGCGATAAGAACGTTACTGCCATTCCCCAGGATCCTGACTGGCGCAGAGCTGTGGTGGGTTGCACGTCTAACAGCAGCAAGCTCGTCCACTGAGTTTACAGAAAGCAGTGCATCTACAGCACCGCCTATTCCGAAGGTGCACAGGTCGCTTCCGAGAACCCCTCGTCGTATGGGGCTAGATAGCTGCAGTTGGATGCTGCCAACCAGGTCGTTGAATTGATTGGTGTCAATGGCAGCTACGCTGTTGGACATGGTGGACCTCTCACCCTTTCGCCTTGCGACTATTCGCCAACTGCAAGCGCAGGGGCCCCATCTTGCGGGCGCGCCGTCGCTAACGCTTGAAGTATTACCTCTGGCAGTTGGCCCACCGAACCAGCGCCGAGTGTAACGATTACATCACCCTGCTCTGCTCGCGCTACGAGTGCTGTAGGCGCCTCTTCTATGCCGCCGATGTAGACCTTATGCGGGTGCTCAACGGCACGACAGAGATTCTCTGAAGTAATGCCTGGAATAGGTTGCTCACTTGCAGCGTAAATATCAGAAAACATCACAAGGTCAGCGTCTTTAAAGCATGTCAAAAGCTCATTCCAGCACCCCTCAGTTCGCGTATACCGATGGGGTTGGAAGAGAACGATTAAGCGATTAAGGTTCGAAGCGAGACACTCCCTTAAGGCTCGTAACGTTGCTCGAATCTCTGTTGGGTGGTGACCGTAGTCGTTTACAACCGTGATCCCACGACACTGTCCAATAACCTCCAGCCGACGTTTTACCCCACCGAAACTCGCCAATGCTTCGCGGATAACTTCGATCGTAATGCCGCACTCTATTCCCACCGCTATTGCGGCGAGACAATTCTGCACCAGGTGTCGCCCGAGCATCGGAAGCTTGAAGGTGCCAAGCTGGGCGCCACGGTACACCACACCGAACTCCATCCCGCTTGCGGAACCCTTTATTCCAACCGCGCGAAGGTCCGCCTCAACCGAGAAGCCGTACGTCACCACCCTACGCCGACAATCCAGCGCCATGCGCTTAACCGTTGGGTCATCGATGCACAACACCGCTAAACCGTAAAACGGGATTGACTCCACAAACTTGACAAACGAATCCTCGAGATCTTTTCGTGAGCGATAGGCGTTTAAGTGCTCATCATCAATGTTTGTAACGATCGCTATCGTGGGCTTTAGCAGCAGAAAGCTACGGTCACTCTCATCGGTTTCCGCAACCAGGAAATCGCCCTTACCGAGACGCCCACCAGTACCGAGTGCTTTTACCTGACCACCGATGACTACAGTCGGATCGAATTGCGCAGCGTCCAAGATAGCTGCTGTCATACTGGTGGTTGTGGTCTTTCCGTGTGAACCTGCTACACCAACGCCGTACTTCATGCGCATCAGCTCTGCTAACACTTCAGCGCGCCGCACGACTGGAAGCTTCCTCCGCTTCGCCTCGCGCATCTCTGGGTTGCTCTGAGTGACGGCTGATGAGTACACGACAAGCGATGCTGCAGAGGGAACGTTCTCTGCTCGGTGACCGATTGAGACCTCTGCGCCGAGCGACACCAGGCGTTCGCAGACCTCACTCATTTTGAGGTCAGAGCCTGATACCCTAAAGCCGGATGAGAGCAAAATCTCCGCTAAGCCCGACATCCCCGAGCCACCAATACCGATGAAGTGAAAATGCAGGGCCGGGTTGTACATAGCGAAGTAGTCTCTGTGCAAAAATTTGTACCGAGAGAGGATACACGATAGAGCCCCGTTTCACAGCACCTGTAGGCGCTGGATACACCTTTTTTTCTGAGTCCGGGTCCAGGATGAAGCACCGAAAATCGCAAGCTGGCTCTAAGGCTATAAAATCGGGTATAACCGACGGCGGTGGACTTGTGGGTATAAACCTTTCTGAAATTATCGTTATCTGTATCGTGGCGCTCCTGCTCTTTGGACCAGAGCAGCTCCCCGCCCTTGCTAGACAGCTTGGAAAGCTCTCGGGTGAGGTTCGTAAGGGGTCAAACGCCCTGCGGCGCGAGTTTTACAACACAGTCTACCCGCCTGACCTTGCGGACGAATTTAAGGCAGGGGGTCGCATCATTCGGGACTTAAAGGCTGAGGTGCTCGCACCCCCTCTAGGCTCAGCCGGCACCAGCTCTCGGCAGCGACCGGAAACACAGGCGGGAGGCGCCTCAAGCAGCGCTGCACAGGCAAACCTCAACTCTTCTGCAGAGCAGCCTTTATCTTCAGAGCAACTGGGCAAAGGGTTAAAAGATGGTACCTAGTAGCTCGCCAGAACAGAACGTGATGGGGCTTATGGACCACCTGCGCGAGCTGCGCAAACGACTCCTTTTCTCGGCCCTTTTTATTACTCTCGGCGCCTTCGCCTCATACTACTACGCGACGGAGCTTTTCTTCATTCTCTGCGCTCCGTACTACGAAGCCTTTGCAGGTAGCCCACTGATCGGGACGTCTCCTGCCGAAGCATGGGTACTAAAGCTAAAGGTGTCCGTTTTCGCTGGATCTATTTTAACGGCACCACTGTTGTTTCATCAGCTCTGGCTCTTTATCGCACCAGGCCTCTACGAAAATGAGCGGCGCTACGTGATACCGTTTGTACTGCTCAGCTCTGTTCTCTTCTGCGGGGGGGCTTGGTTCTGCTACGACCAGGTACTTCCAGTGACACTCTCATTCTTCTTCAACGAGTTCGCTTCGATCAACGTCTCACCGACGATAAAACTCGCTGATCACCTCTCGATGACCATCACGCTGCTGGTCGCATTTGGGCTCGTTTTTGAGCTCCCTCTTATCACACTTTTCCTCTCTCGAATGGGTGTGATCGATCACCTCTTCCTACTGAGATATTTCAAACACGCAATTGTCGTAATATTTATTACTGCTGCTGTGCTCACTCCACCTGACGTACTCACGCAATTCCTCATGGCAGGTCCTCTGATTGTGCTGTACGTGATCAGCGTAGCCATAGCGTACCTTGCGGCGCCGAGACAGGTGAATACTGAAGAGCTTCAAATGATTACAGAAAAGCAGCTGGATCCAACTACCACTACGCGCTAATCTCTACAGGCTCTTTAAAAATCAGTCGCTACCTATCAGTAACGGCTACCAATCGATAGGTGCGTTATATGACACCCTCTGTTCCCGTAGAATCAGCTCCAACTTCTGACGGCGTTGCAAGTGCAGAGAGCATCCTGCCGCGAAGTCCGTTTCCAATTCCAGGTAGCAAACATGAGCCGTTTCCCCTCGAGAACGATTATTCGTGGATTACGGCTGTCGAGATTG
>JBIIHY010000048.1:0-12187 GCA_044235305.1 Bdellovibrionota bacterium | reverse complement strand
TCTGAAGGTGTGGTTACTCAGAATGAGTCCACTAATTGCCCCGGATTCTTGCAGTTTGGAACGCGCTCCTTTCGCTGTCACAAGCACTCAGGGCATGGTCCGACATCGCTTTTTGAAGCGATGGTACAGAGCTGTGATGTGTATTTTTATACCGTCGGTCAGCGCCTTGGTATCGACCGCATCTACCATTATGCTCACGATGTATTTCGATTTGGCGAAACTACAGGTATCGATCTGGCAGAAGAGAATCCCGGGCTTATACCATCTCAAGAGTGGAAGCAGCGTTACTTTCGAAAGAAAGAAGACCAGAAATGGTATCCCGGAGAGACGCTTCCCGTCGCTATAGGTCAAGGTGCTGTTACAACAACTCCTCTGCAGCTCGCCACAGGCCTTGCAGCGGTCGTTAACGGCGGTAATCTGCTGACGCCCAAAACTATTCGGCGGGTGGTAACTTCAGATGGCAGAGAGCTGCAGGCGTTAGATCCTAGTGCAGAGGTCCCAAGACGAATTGAGATTGAGCCGTGGATACTCGCCGCTGTAAAGAAGTCGCTTCAGGGGGTAGTTGAGGATCCGCGTGGAACTGGGCATCGCGCGGCGCTGCCGAAAGCAAGCGCTATCACTGTTGGAGGAAAAACGGGAACGGCTCAAGCTGCATCGCGTGAGGCGCGATTGCGGAATGAGGACCATGCCTGGTTTGCTGGTTACGCCCCTGCAGATAAACCTGAGATAGTTGTTGTAGCCCTTGTAGAAAGTGCTGGGCATGGAGGCTCTGTGGCAGCGCCCATTGTGCGTGAGGTGCTAGCGGCTCATTTCGGCGTAACTGAAGACGCATCTGTAGTAGGTGCTAAGACTGCGCAGTAACGAGGGGGAGAATAAACGGTGCTTAGAATTGATCGCAGATTGTTCCTCCACTTCGATTGGGCCTTATTCGCCTTTACCGTCTTTATTCCGCTCTGTGGTCTCGTTGTTCTCTATAGTGCCGGATACGACGAAGATGCTGTTGTCGATCTCTTTGGTTTCATCTCTGTGCCGTTTGCCAGTGCAGCATGCTTAAAGCAGGCAGTGTATTTCGCGCTCGGTCTGCTTGTGATGGTGATCGGAATGAGTATCCCGACACATATATTTCAACGGTACGCCTTCGTCATTTATGCGCTTGGAGTGGCTTTGTTGCTCGCGGTTGATACAGTGGGCGTTGTTGTCAAGGGATCGCAACGTTGGCTCGACTTAGGAGGTTTTAATCTGCAGCCAGCAGAGTGTATGAAGTTTGGGCTGCTCCTTGCTATCGCTCGAGTCATAGCAAAATCACCCCCACGCGAGGGTCAGCTCTACTCATATCGAGATCTCCTCGTGCCGTGCGCTATCATCGGCCTTCCGATGGTTCTGATTATGAAACAGCCTGACCTCGGTACGGCGCTCTCGCTTGCGATAGTAGGATGCGGACAGCTCCTGTTTGTGGGGATCCGACCGCGAACGTTACTCGTATCTGTTTTAGCGCTGGCCGTTTTGGCTATACCGTCGTGGCATATGCTGCATGACTACCAGCAACGACGGGTGCTGGTCTTGCTCGACCCGGAGTCCGACCCTCAGGGTAGTGGTTATCACATCACCCAATCAAAGATAGCTGTCGGTTCGGGAGAATTTCTTGGGAAGGGGTATCGCGAAGGCACTCAGACGCAGCTTGAGTTTCTTCCAGAGCACACGACTGATTTCGTTTTTTCCGTTCTGGCAGAAGAGTGGGGGTTTATAGGTTGTTTCTTCTTGCTGTCAGTGTTTCTGGGTTTGCTAACAGTAATGCTTAGGATTGCACACCGCAGCAGAGATCTCTTTGCCTGCATGATTACTGTTGGAGTAACCACGCAGCTCTTTGCGCACATCTTTATCAATATTGGAATGGTAATAGGCCTCATGCCGGTGGTTGGAATCCCCTTGCCGCTTGTAAGCTACGGTGGCTCCTCAATGCTATCGTTAATGTTTGGTATAGGGGTAGTGCAGGGCGTTAGTATGCGGCGAATGATGTTTAGGGCTAGTTAGGCGTGCCTTCCTAGGTGAGAGGCAAACGGGATGGAATTATGATATGCAGACGAATCTCTCTTTGCGTATTCTGCGCCGCGGCCGTCTGGTTGTGCGTGCTCTACAGTGAGCTAGCAAATTCTCAGGTGCAACCGATATCGACAACTGCTCAGTTCTCTCTTCCCGTAATCACGGAGGCCGAGCTCTCTGTTTTTCGAGACAGTATGCGTTCAGGGATTGCGTTCACGCCGTTCAATCCAGAAATTCGCGCCGAAGCTGACCCAGCGCTTGTAGGTATGTGGGCCGGCAGTCGAACGACAGTGGACTGGAACATGGACTCAGTCGTGCTTCGTTTTGCTCCTCGTGATGATACGTCAGCTGAATCGCAGAAGGCTATCGGTAGAACCGCGGAAGGGCTTCATGAGTCGTTTGATGTGCAGATCTCATTTAAAGGGCGTCGCTTTGAGTTGAGACATAGTGCGGCAGACCCCCGCTCAGGGGGTGGTTTTAGTATGTCCGTTGATCAACCCGGTATCGGACAGGGGCATTTTGTCGATGGAGACAAGGGGGCGGGATTGTATGCTGCCATTCCACTTATTGCTGATAGTGAGCAGGGGTGGGGTGCTTTGGTGTGCCCTCGGACTATCTCGAAGGTTCGGCATGAGCGGTCTACGGTGCCTGTTCTTATCTCTTCGCCTTATAAGTTGTCCGAGGCGCAAGCGCTGGTCTCAGTGCGAGCTGACGCCAGGTTTTCGACCGCGGGAGCTGAGGGGCGCGCTAGAGTATCTGTAGCTGTGACTGGCGGACTTCTGACTTCAAATCTTGATTTTGACCAGGCTGCTTCCGCTTCGCCGCAGGTGGACCTATTCTATAACCCACGGAGTAGGATGCCGTTCTTTTCGCTTGCTGGGCTCGCAGGTCGACAGGAGGGAGTTCGCATGTTGGTCGAGATGCAAAATAGCGCTGGGTATGTTCGTAGGCAGTATTTTCTGCAGGCTGTTGCGATACAGCGTGTTGATGAGCCAATCTCTGTGCCCGTGTTTGTAGATGGTAGAGGTGTCCCTTCGGACCAGGGTGAGTGTTACGTAGTTATAGTTCGTCGCAACCGCTGGTCGACATATGGGCGAGAGAAGCCCCTCTTTTAGGGAAGCGCGGCAAAAACCCCCAGTTTCGAGGGGTTGTGTGCGTTTGAAAAAAAACGTTATCTACGCTACAGTTAGGCAACGGTCAGCTTTTCGTCCTACGTCCATCGGAATCTAAGTTGCGCGTAAGTATCGTACGTGTAGCTCATAGAGAACGCCTCTAACGAGGTGCCGCTAGGAGCATAGGCGCTTTCACCCACAATCGGTTTGAGGAGGCACTGTGGCAATTATCATAGACGACGTTTCACATACCTTTCACGAGTATCTCCTACTTCCTGGCCTCACTACAAAAGAACATGTGCCAGGAAAGGTCTCGCTCCGAGCGCCGATTCAGCGCTTTAGGCCGAAAGATGGAATGAAGGGTGCTCTCAACCTGCCTTTTGTTTCTGCAGCGATGCAGGCAGTGTCTGGTCCAGATCTTGCGATTGCTTTAGCTCGAAAGGGTGGCTCAGCGTTTATCTTTTGCTCTCAGTCGATTGAGTCTCAAGCTGCCATGGTGCGAGAGGTTAAGGAGCACAAAGCCGGATTTGTTGACTCAGATTCTAATCTTCCGCCGACCGCAACGTTAAATGATGCTCTAGCGCTCCGTCGAAAGACCGGCCACTCAACGATTGCGATTACTGAAGAGGGTACGCGCAACTCAAAGCTTCTCGGGTTGCTGACAAGCAAAGACTTCTGGGAATTCAAAGATGACCTGACGCAGTGCGTTAAGGGCTTCTATACTCCGCTGGAGCGATTAGTTTTAGCTGAAGAGGGTGTTACGCTCGAGGAAGCAACGAACCTCTTGTGGAAGAACAAGAAAGAGTGTCTTCCAATTGTTGATAAACAGGGAAATCTGAAATCGCTGGTATTTCGAAAAGATTACTTTGATCACCATTCATTTCCAGATGAGCTTACCGATGGAAGGAAGCGACTCTTCGTTGGAGCAGCACTCAACACGTATGACTACATGGAGCGTGCGAGCGCCTTGGTTGAGGCCGGCGTAGATTGCCTGTGTCTCGATTCCTCGGATGGCTACAGCGAATGGCAGACAGAAGCCTCGATAAATCTCCGTAAGAAGTTCGGTGATTCAATCATCCTGGGCGGCGGCAATATTGTTTCGGCAGATGCTTTCCGTCACCTCGCTGAGCAGGCTCAGGTGGATTTTGTTAAGGTAGGTATTGGCGGAGGATCAATCTGTATCACCCGCGAGCAGAAAGGTATCGGACGTGGACAGGCGAGCGCTGTGATGGATGTGGCCCGTGAGCGTGATGCTTATCTTAAGGAAACAGGCACGTATATCCCGATCTGCTCTGATGGCGGACTAAACTCCGATACGCAGATGATAGTAGCACTCGCGATGGGTGCTGATTTTGTGATGATGGGCAAGTATTTCGCGATGACCGAAGAGAGCCCGACTTCTAAGGTTAATTACCGCGGTCGCCTGTACAAGCCATATTGGGGTGAGGGTTCAAATCGCGCGCGAAATTGGCAGCGCTACAAGCAGAGTGAGGCAGGGCGCCTTATATTCGAAGAGGGAGTGGACGCCTACGTTCCCTACTCAGGCACCCTCGGTGACAAGGTAGATGTGTCCTCTGCTAAGTTGAAGTCAACGATGTGTAATGTTGGTGTCCTGTCGCTCAAGGAGTTTCAAGAAAAGGCGCGTCTCACAAAGGTATCCGAGATGACAGTGATTGAAGGCGGCACCTCGAATGTTGAGATGCTCGATCGATTGCAGCAAAAGGCTGATTAGGAACTCCGTGCCATGTGGTTCTCTCGCGAACAGTTTAAGGTGTGCCAAGAGCTAAAAACGTGGGGGCTTCAGCCGCGGTTTGAGGTGGGCGATGTTGTTGCGCGTGGTTTCGCTGACCTAGGTTTTGAGGAGTTCCAGGTGCTCCCTGGCAATAAGGTTTTGTCGTTAACAGCAGGGACTGCTTCGCCGCTGCCGCATGACCACCTGCATCACTTCTTTTGGATTCCATCCGTCGATGAGTGTGTTGATTTGCTTGAGCACGCCGGTGCTCGGTGTCTTGCCTCAGAGAGAGTCGAGCAAAGGGAGTGGCGAGTGCAGGTGCAGGTAGCAGATGCAATCTCAGTCTCAACAAACGAATCGCTTCACCTAGCATTACTCCTTGTGCTTCAGAGCGTGTATCGTGAGCGTTACAAAGCAGCCTCGTAGCGAGATACAATGATATTTGACCAACCCTTTCCTATTGTCCTTGCATCGTCTTCGCCGCGCAGGAAGGAACTGCTTGAGCAAGCTGGGGTGCGGTATTCGGTGGTGGTGTCTGGGTGCGATGAAACTCCACTAGGCGGAGAGAGTGCGCAACAGATGGTAGAGCGACTTGCTGTTGTAAAGGCAGATGCGGTGGCCGTTTCGCATCCGGACGCATTTGTGATTGGTGCCGATACAACTGTCGAGGTCGACGGTGAGTCTCTTGGTAAACCTGAATCGCCTGCGGATGCTTGTCGTATGTTGGGGGCGATACAGGGACGGTCGCACAATGTTTGGGGTGGTATCGCCGTTCTGCAGCGGGGACAAAAGCTCTCTCGGGTATGGTCACATGTCACTGAGGTTCACATGCGTCCGATGACTACGAGTGATATTAAGCGCTACGTTGAAACAGGAGAGCCTATGGACAAGGCCGGGTCATATGCCATTCAGGGTATAGGATTGCAGTTTGTTGATTCGGTGCACGGCTCGTACTCTAACGTTGTTGGTCTTAATATTTCAGCTCTGATATCAACCCTTGTTGAGGTCGGAGCGCTTCGAAGACGCACGTAATTACCCTATGGAACCAAGCGCATCGGCACTCGCTGTAGTTCTTCAGAGCATTTCAGACGCGGCGCAGCGAAGTGGGCGCGATCTCTCATCGGTTCAGCTTGTCGCTGTTACAAAGAAAGTGTCTATCGAAGCGATGAAGCTATTCTCGCAACAGGCTCAGACTAGCCATGTTCGAGTTGTCTTCGGTGAAAACTATGTCCAAGAAGCTCGACAGAAAAAGAGCGCTCTTGATGCTGAAGGGGTAGCCTATGCTGAGCTGCACCTACAGGGGCCACTTCAAAGTAATAAAGTAAAAGATGCCGTTCAGACCTTTGATGTAATTCAATCTGTGCATTCGCGGAAGGTTCTTCGACTTATTGCGCAAGAAGCTGCGCGGCTCGGTAAGCGGCAGCGCGTGTTTTTACAGGTCAATATCTCTGATGACCCTGCTAAGAGCGGTTTTCCAGAGGCGGAGATAGAGGCGGTAATCCATGAGGCTGCTTCATTATCAGGCAGCGTGATGCTCGACGGGTTGATGACAATTACCGCTTTTCATGAGAACCCCGAGGATGGCAGGGGGGATTTTCAACGCCTGGCACTGCTTCGTAAACGACTCTATGACGGCGGCTTGCAGTCTTTCTTCGCTGATAGTCGTATTAAGCTCAGTATGGGGATGTCGGCTGATTTTCCCATAGCGATAGAAGAGGGTGCTGACCTTGTGCGTGTAGGAACTGCGCTCTTTGGTGAGCGAAGCCCATCCCTGCGCTAATCACAATCATATCTTTGTCTGCGACGGCTCCTTAGTATCTTGAGCTATGGAAGCGCACGAGATTATGCAGCGAAGGGTAGAGTGTCTTGACTCGCACAGCTCTATTTTGGATGCAAACGATCTGATGCTGTCTCGGTCAATACGGCATATCCCTGTACTGGAGCGTGGAGAGGTAGTTGGGATCGTCAGCGATCGAGACGTGCGCTCGTATCTGCCAGAGACGGCCTTGTCACTTGAGGAGAGTTCGCCAGAGCGTCGCAGGAAGACGCTCACACTTCGCAGCGTAATGCAGACCCAGCCGCTCACTATAGATCCAAGCACCGAGCTTGACGAGGTGATCGATACCTTGCTTGAAAACAAAGTAGGAGCGCTGCTGGTGGTAGATACGGGAGGCACGCTGCGAGGTATCCTTAGCTACGAAGATATTCTTCGCTGGGCCCGTGAAAAGCTTTTTGAGTAAAGGGAGAGAAGTCTTATGACTGCACGTTCACAACCGGAAACTGTAGACAGAAAAGAGTGGCGTCGATTCTTTGATTCGGTGTCTTCTAGTCTTCGTGGGAAGGGCGCTGATATCACCCTTTCATCAGTAACAGGCGATGTGCACCAGAGTAGGCTCTGGCAGTTGCACGGGGTCTCGTATGATCCCCATGATGACGCCCTGATCGTATCTTGTCGCCAACAGGAGCACGTCATTTCGCACCCCCAGTCGATAAAAGTAGAACGGGTTGGGCCATCTATCAGCTCAGTCGAGGTCGCGATGAACCAGCAGGGCGAGCGAGAGATTATTCGCTTTGTTTCGCCGGTGATGCTCTCGGCACACTGAGTAGGGGAGGGGGCTAAAGATCGATAGGTGAATTTGAATAGCGTGAAGGAGCGTGTATATGAAGACAGATAAGCAGCTACAACAAGATGTCCTTGATGACTTGCGGTGGGATCCAAGTGTTGATGCTTCAAAGATAGGGGTAACCGCCAGTAATGCAGTTGTGACTCTCACTGGGTCGGTGCCGACGTACTTTCAGAAGCAAAACGCGGAGCGGGTCACAAAGCGTGTGGCTGGGGTTCGGGCGGTAGCAAACGATATCGAAGTTCGTCTTCCGACTACTACTGAGAAAACGGATAGTGATATTGCATCTGCAGCGCTGCATGCGCTTAAGTGGGATGCGGCAGTGCCTGATGAGAAGATCACCGTTGGTGTTTCTAAAGGATGGATAACTCTTGATGGTAGTGTCGACTGGAACTATCAGCGCGAAGCTGCGGAGAAGGCCGTGGGTAAATTAGTTGGCGTAAAGGGTGTATCTAATCGCGTATCAGTTGCGCCGCACGTGAAGAGCAAAGAAGTTATGTCTGAGATTAAGGCAGCACTCCATCGTTACGCGGATGTGGAGGCACGCAACATTCAGATCGATTCCATCGATAGTACGATTACGCTGCGGGGGCAGGTGCGCTCATGGGCAGAGCGCAAGGAAGTTGAGAGCGCAGCGTGGATGGCGCCAGGAGTTACTCAAGTTAAGAACGAGATTATCGTATCGATCTGACGCAGTGCGTTAGTGGCAACCACACCCGGAACCGCAAGCGGCTTTCTTGGGTGTGGTGTCAGAGGCTCCTGAGTCTGAGCTTGTTGAAGATGACTCGGAGGACTTAGCTTTCGGCTTCGATGAGCTGCCCGAGGAGCTCGACCCGGAAGAGTAGTCAGTCTTGTACCAGCCTGAGCCCTTTAAGTGGAACGCAGAGGCTGATACTGCTTTAGTTACGCTGTTCGTTCTGCCCTGCTCTTTGCACGTTGGGCAGTGCTTAAGGGGTTTAGCACTGAACTTCTGGATAACTTCAAAACGACCGCAATCGGGGCACTCGTACTCGTACAGTGGCATAAGACTCTTCCACTCTCTTAAAAAAATTAATGTCTCAATATTACAAGCTTCGTCAGCGCTTGTCGCTAGTGGGGCTGGAGATTTAGTTGGCACCAGCACCACTCTTATAGTTAAGACTGAAATGAAAGCATTTCAAGTGTTGTAAGTTGCTGAAAAGACTGTGTTGAACGAGACCTATGAGAAAAAACCACATTGGCCGGCGGTTTTGGTGCTCCCAAGACCGCCGGTTTTTTCCTAAACGACTACCTCTAGAAATCTAGCTCCTGGTCAAGCCGTTGGTAAAAATCAATTTCTCAAATCCTAATCTATCAAAGGCGTAGTTCATCACAGGCTCAACAGCTTCAGTCATGTACCCGCGGCCCCAGTAGTGATATCCGAGCCAGAATCCGCGGCTTTCTGGTTTACCTTCACGCCACAAATCGACTGACCCGATTACCTCGTTAGGAGTGTCTTTCTCTGCTATACCCCAAATCCAGCGATCCTTTCCTTGAATGGGAACGACGAAGTTCCTGAGGTAATCTTGGACTCCATCGTTCGGGTAGGGCCAGGGCACAGCGGCACTCATAGTTCTGATAACGCGATAATCGACGAAGTGTTTTTCGTAAGATGAGGCATCATCAATCGTCAATGCGCGAAGGATCAAGCGCGGAGTGTTAAAGCTAGGTATAGTAACCATCTCGCAAGCTTATCATAAGAAATACTCTTTAAGGCGGACAAAGTCGGACGTACCTGTGATGTTGTGGCTCCCCAATATGTAAAGACCTCTGTAGCGCGGTGAGGATGCAGCGTAGCAGCCGAGTATCAGGTGGCGAGCTTGCGAACTAGTGGCTTCAGAGCCTCAGTAGTCACTAGGCGACGTTCAGTAAATCTCTCTAGAGCGTCCAGCACACCATGGAGAGCGCGGCTCCCCGGTGGTAGGTCGGTAAGGTCAACGATTCCAGCTTGCCGCGCCAAGGTTGATAACGCCACAAAGGTGGCTCGCAGCGATGTGCGCAGGTCGTGAGATTCATCGATAGCGTTGAGGGCGAGGTCTAAAACTTCAAAGCTCTGCGCGGAGCCATCGTGGTCATCTTCCTGGAGAATGACGTCGAACGCCTCGCACAACACTGAGGCGAGAGTGAGTTTATCGAGATCTGTTCGTACCTGTTTCAGAGAGTGCGATGGGGTAAATTCCTTCACACCTAGCAACGAGCGGCTCTTTTCAAACGCGATACGGGCTGTGCCGCGGTCAAACACATCGAGTGAACTGGGAAAGCGCTTCTTACTACCCCGTGCATGGCGAGCCACAACCGAGATCTTTCCCAGCTTCGGAGTCAGGAGGTGTGCGATTATGTCGCTCTCGCGGAACGGTTGAGTCCTGATTACAAGGGCGGGTGTGGAGAGGTCGCCCCCCTGCTTCAGGTGGTCGAGAGATTTTAGCGGGTTAATTTCGTTCGGTAGGGTCTCGGACATTGAAAAAGCCTTCGGTAGTGTTTATAGCATGAGTTACCGAAGCGCTTAAAAGGTCCTTCAGGTAAAGTTTACCGAGTAGTTACAATTCTTCAGAGATCGCATGGCACAAGACGAGGGGCAGAAGGTTAGCGAGCAGAACGCTGCCGAAGAACAGGAAGTTGATTTAAATCAAGTAGTTGGCGATGGTGCTGAGGCCGCCGCCGAGGCTCGAGTAGCGTCTTTGGCTCAGGAATTGGCGGAAGCGAAAGACCGACACCTGCGTTTGATGGCCGAATTTGAGAATTTTAAGCGGCGGACCTTGAAGGAGCAGAGTGAGCTGCTTAAATACCAAGGAGAGCGTTTGGTGGTAGACCTGCTAGAGGTTGTGGACGTACTTGAGCTTGCTCTGGGGCACGCTTCAGCCGACCACGACAAGCTCAAGAGTGGGCTTGAGATGACTCACAAGCTGTTCGTTGAGCGCCTCGCGAAGTGGGAGATACGAGGCGAATCCGGCATGGGTGCAACTTTTGACCCGCAGCGTCACTCAGCAATTAGCAGGGTGCCAGGGTCAGATGCGAAGCCCGGAACGATAATCGGAGAGCTAAAGAAAGCTTATTTTTATAAGGATAAGCTTATTCGCCCGGGAGAGGTCGTGGTGGCATCGTCAGCCGATGCAGCGTGATGAACGGGACCGCATAAATAGATTTTAATCAGGAGTGTATATGGGAAAGGTAATAGGAATCGATTTAGGAACAACCAACTCGTGTGTAGCCGTAATGGAAGGTGGAAGCCCAACGGTTATTGCAAATAGCGAGGGGAGTCGCACAACTCCTTCAGTTGTTGGTGCAAACGATGCTGGCGAGCGACTGGTAGGACAGATTGCTAAGCGCCAAGCAGTAACCAACCCTAAGAATACGATATTCGCAGTGAAGCGTCTTATCGGTCGCCGGTTTGAGGCCGCTGAAGTAGAGAAGGCTCAGAAGGTACTGCCTTACGAGATAACATCCGCTCCAAATGGAGATGCATGGGTAAAGCTCAAGGGTGAGGCGAAGAGTCCGCAGGAGGTTTCTGCGATGATCCTCACCAAGATGAAGCAGACAGCAGAGGACTACCTCGGTGAAAAAGTTACCGATGCAGTGATTACTGTACCGGCGTATTTCGATGATGCGCAGCGTCAAGCAACTAAGGATGCGGGTAAGATCGCTGGCCTTAACGTACTTCGAATCATCAACGAGCCAACAGCAGCAGCGCTTGCGTACGGCCTCGACAAGAAAGCAGAAAAGACCATCGCCGTTTTTGATTTGGGCGGCGGAACGTTTGACGTTTCGATCCTCGAGCTAGGCGACGGAGTGTTTGAGGTTAAGTCGACTAACGGCGATACGTTCCTTGGAGGAGAAGATTTCGATCTTATTCTCGTTGATTTCCTTGCAGACGAATTCAAGAAAGATCAGGGCATTGATCTGCGTAAAGACACGATGGCATTGCAACGTTTGAAGGAGGCTGCAGAGAAGGCTAAGCACGAGCTCTCGTCTGCTATGGAGACCGACATCAACTTGCCGTTCATCACTGCTGATGCTTCTGGTCCTAAGCACATGAACATCAAGATCTCTCGCGCTAAGTTTGAAGCGCTCTGCTCGAAGCTTTTGCAGCGCCTCGATGCACCGTGCCGAACGGCGCTCAAGGATGCAGGCTTACAAGCAAGCGACATCGGCGAGGTTATCCTCGTGGGTGGAATGACTCGCATGCCAGCGGTTCAGCAGCGCGTGAAGGATATCTTTGGAAAGGAGGCCTCAAAGAGCGTCAATCCTGATGAAGCTGTGGCTATCGGCGCGGCAGTTCAGGCAGGAGTGCTCCAGGGTGATGTGAAAGATGTACTCCTTCTCGATGTTACTCCGCTCAGCCTCGGTCTTGAGACCTATGGTGGGGTATTCACCAAGTTGATTGAGAAGAACACGACCATTCCTACGCGGAAGTCGCAGGTCTTCTCGACAGCATCGGATAATCAGCCAGCGGTATCGATTCACGTTCTTCAAGGAGAGCGTGAGATGGCAGGGGACAACAAAGCGCTTGGTCGCTTTGAGCTTGAGGGGATCCCACCCGCACCACGCGGAGTGCCTCAGATCGAGGTAACCTTCGACATCGATGCTAACGGTATCGTCTCAGTGTCGGCCAAGGATAAGGGAACAGGGAAAGAGCAGTCTATTCGTATCACCTCGAGCTCGGG
>JBIIHY010000326.1:0-3799 GCA_044235305.1 Bdellovibrionota bacterium | reverse complement strand
GATTCCGTCGTGAGCATTTTGAGAGTTTAGGCGAAACGAGGCGGAGACGCCGAAAAAACCGGAGGCGTATCCCCGACTCGACTGAGCTCGCCGAAGTCTGAGATACGTTGAGGATTTTTTCGGCGTCTCCAACGAAGTTGCAGCCAAACTATCAAAATGCGCAACAGGAAATCTTTTTTTCCACCCTGCTAGGCAAGGCGTAAGGAGAGGGTGTATGCGAGTAGCGATAGTTGGCGGGGTACGGACCCCTTTTGTAAAGGCGGCAGGGGTTTTTGCTCGGCACTCTGCGCTCGATCTAGGAAAGCACGTAGTAGTAAGCTGCATTGAAAGGCTATCCCTTGATCCATCGACTATTGATGAGCTTCACTTCGGTACGGTTCTGCTCGACCCGCGGATACCGAACCTCGCGCGCGAGATAATTCTTCGCTCAGGTGTGTCGAAAGCGATTAATGGCCACTTTGTCTCAAACAACTGTATCACTGGTTTGGTCGCAGCGGCGGTCGCTGCCGACGGAATAGCATTGGGACGCATCCGCGCTGCTTTAGCGGGCGGAGCGGAGTCTATGTCGCAACCAACCCTGACCTTTCCGCGCGCAGGCGAGGATTTTTTTATCGGGCTTAGTCGGTGTCGCACCTTTGCTCAGCGCGTCTCTGCGCTTAAAAAATTCCGTCCGCGCTTCCTTGCTCCGCAGGCACCGAGTCCCAAGGAGCCTTCAACCGGTCTCACCATGGGCCAGCACTGTGAGGTAATGGCGCAGGAGCTCTCTATCTCTCGAAGCGAGCAGGATAAAGTAGCATTTCGAAGCCACTCTCTCGCTGCTCAAGCTAGGGAGAGGGGGCTTATTGACCAACAGATAGTGGAGCTGGCAGGTGTGAAAGAGGATAACCTGGTGCGAGCTGACACTAGTATTGAAAAGTTAGCTTCGCTTTCGCCTGTGTTTGATAAGTCGGGTCGCGGGAGTATTACTGCCGGAAATGCAAGTGCCCTTACTGACGGTGCCTCTGTGGTGTGCCTGATGTCAGAGCAGCAAGCCCGCGAGCAGGGGCGGGAGATTCTGGGGTTCATCGATGGGTTCGAATTCGCTTCTGTTCCCCCAGGGGACGGGCTTCTGATGGCCCCAGCGGTTGCAGTTCCGCGCCTGCTTAAACGACAAGGCCTCTCTGTGGCGGAGATCGATCTATTTGAGATTCACGAGGCATTTGCAGCCCAGGTGCTTTGTACCCTCTCTGTATGGGAGAATGGATGGAAGATGTACCCTGGTCAGGTGCAGATCGGTGCTATACCTGAGGAGAAAATAAATGTGTGGGGCGGATCGATTGCGCTCGGGCATCCCTTTGCTGCAACGGGGGGAAGGCTACTGCTTAACGCCTGTTATGCGTTGAAGGAGCGACAGCAGAAAAGGTGTGTCATCAGTGTGTGTGCTGCTGGGGGTGGGGGGGCAGCCGTGCTTGTCTCACGCCCATAAACTACGTGGGCTGCACGGGCACGCTAAACGCTCAAAAGTAGGGAATTAGTAGCGGTCATCATAACGCCTGTCATTCCGTCGGTCCGATGGATACGCATACCCATCCCGGTCTGACCGGTCGTAATCATAGCTAGAGGAGCTGCCGCGGCGTAGCTCTTCTAACTCGCGCCTCTGACGTCGGATCTCTTCTTCTTGTCTCCTAAGTCGCTCATCTTGGTCCGATAACCGGGAGTTCTGTCTATCTGCTTGGCTCCCGATGAGCGCCCCGCCCAGTGCGCCGATGCCGGCGCCGATGGCGGTGCCGCTACCGGTATTACCAACCTGGTCCCCGATTATGGCGCCGATACCTGCGCCGAGGGCGGTACCAGCCAGGGCTCCGGTCTCAGTGCTGTTTAATTGCGGGGCTTGGGAGCAGCCAACCAGGTTACTGAGAGCTATTGCGCTTATAAGAAAGCCGTTCAGCGGTAGCGAGCGAATAGTGGACATAAACTTACGACCCCTCTGGTTTCCGTGAATAAATGCTGCGGTAAATTCAACTATATGTTTCAAAATTATACTGCCTTGCGCCCCTTAATACTAGGGGGGGTAAGCCGGTCACGGACTTCGGGGACGTCATCATTCAGTAATTACAACCCCGGAGCGTTTTCCAGCCTACACCCTGCACAGGTAATAAAAAGACGGTTGAAAGATAGAAAAATTCATGGGCCTAAAAAAAGCCTTAAGGTAATTCGTAGGAGTGCCGTATTACCCTCTAGCGGGCGGTAAGCCTAGCGTCGTAGCAGCTGTCGCAGTTCATGCGGTTTCTTGCAGTTGCAGTACCAAAACATTCTTGTTCCCGAAGTTTTACATAACTGGTGGTCTCCCAGCACAAGCCTTCTTCCACAAGGGCGGGTTTGTAGAAGCATGGGATCCACCTTAATCGGCCCCTCAACCAGCCATACCGGCTGGCCTTCGTCAACGGAGTGACGGGGAGGTGTCGATTTTTCAAGGAGGAAATACTGTGCCAATAACCATTAATTCGAACCTAGCGTCATTAAAAGGGCAACGATTACTAACCACGTCATCTGATGCCCTTGCTCGAACCTTTGAGAAGCTTAGCTCTGGTCAGCGCATTAATCGTGCAAGCGACGATGCGGCCGGATTAGCGATTGCCGATTCGTTAAAAGCGACTCAGCGCGTAGCTAACGTAGCAGTCCGAAACGCAAACGATGGTATCTCCACGATTGCGATCGCAGACGGCGCGTTGGGGCAGATCGGAAACGTTCTGACCCGTTTGGCGGAGCTTTCTGAGCAGTCTGCAAACGGTACGTACTCAACATCTCAGCGGTCTGCGCTACAGAATGAGTTCGTGTCGCTAGCATCTGAAATCGAGCGTATCGCGGTCACTACTACCTTCAACGGAGTTGCGCTGCTCTCAGGGCAAAGCTCAATTCTGCTACAGGTGGGCTTCAATTCGCAATCGACAGCTCAGATCGCAGTCGAGGGAGTTACGGGAACACTTGCAGGGCTCGGTCTTGCAGGAGCAAACCTGTCTAACCTCGCGTACTCGATCACCGGCACGACGGTTGAGTTTGCACAATCTGCAGCTCGTCTTGCTCTTGACGGAGTAAACGGAGCGATCGGTTCGCTTGCGGTGCAACGCGGAAACCTCGGTGCGGTTGAGTCGAGGCTGTCTGTGTCGATCAATAACCTCTCGGTAGCGCGCGAGAACTTCGCAGCAGCAGAGAGCCGCATCCGTGACGTTGACGTAGCGACTGAGTCGGCTGAGTTGACCCGATTGAACATCTTGCAGCAAGCAGGTGCCTCAATTCTTGCTCAGGCTAATCAGCAGCCACAGCTCGCGCTATCACTGCTCAGATAAAACTGGGTAGTACGATAAGGTGATGTTGTGAACCGCACCCTACCAAGGAGGGCGCCTAGAGGATAGGCGCTCTCTTCAGGGAGGGACGAGGCTGTTGGGGATAATCCCTACATATTTTTGGACCACGTATGCCAATAACCATTAATTCGAACCTAGCGTCATTAAAAGGGCAGCGATTACTAACCACGTCATCTGATGCCCTTGCTCGAACCTTTGAGAAGCTTAGCTCTGGTCAACGCATTAATCGTGCAAGCGACGATGCGGCCGGATTGGCGATTGCCGATTCGTTAAAAGCGACTCAGCGCGTAGCTAGCGTAGCAGTCCGAAACGCAAACGATGGTATCTCCACGATTGCGATTGCAGACGGCGCGTTGGGGCAGATCGGAAACGTTCTGACCCGTTTGGCGGAGCTTTCTGAGCAGTCTGCAAACGGTACGTACTCAACATCTCAGCGGTCTGCGCTACAGAATGAG
>JBIIHY010000325.1:0-3801 GCA_044235305.1 Bdellovibrionota bacterium | reverse complement strand
AGCGCCACAATAAATTGAAGTTGTGAAAAGTAAACCTCGGTCTTAGCCGCAGGCTTAACATCACTCATCATTGCGGTCGCCTCTTGCTGCGCCCAGGCTGCGGAGCCGATGAGGATGAGTACGAAAGCCCCTTGGCCGGTGAATCCTCAACACCGAAGCGCCTCTTATCGTACCACTCAACCATCTGAATACTTGAGTGCCGTGAGAATTCCTGCACCTCTCGGTGTGGGATCCCATCCGCCAGAAGCTTTGTAATAGCAGTTGCGCGGGCTGAGTGAGGCGTTGCGTGGGAGCCGGCGCCGGCTGCCATGCAGTATTGTTTAAACAGTAGATACACTCCGGTGTCTGACATCGGTTTGGTTGTTACTGCGGTGCCGCCTTTACCTGAGAAGCCAACAAAGAGGTAGTCAGCATCAGTTGCGCCGCTTTTCTTGCGCTCATTGATAAGCGCCCAGAGGTGCTCAGCGGCCCACACGGGAAGAGCCTGCTCGGCGTCCTTCTTGGCTTTGGTGTGCCGCAGGTACAGGTAGGTTGTTCCAGACGGTGTGCGCTTGACGTCACCGAGCCTAAGCGCTACGAGCTCACCGCGGCGCAGTCCGGCACCGAAGAGAGTCGCCAGAATAGCCCGGTCGCGTCGCCCCTTGGTGGTGTCTGCAGGCGGCGCGCACACTATCTCCATAACAAGCGCAAAGTCGATCATCTCAGTAGGGCGCTTGCGACCTGCTTCTTTGGGGGGAGGGGGGACTTTGTCGGCTTCAAAGGGGTTCTCTTTTACTCCGAGATTACTCGCCAGCAGAACCCGATAGATGCGCCTTAGGGCTGCAAACTTCTTGTGAATCGTTGCGTTAGATTGGGTGGCGTCTAAACCATCTTTTTTAGAACCCCTACTGGTATTTCTGCGCTCGATTCGGACGCCGCGCTCGCTGTTCTCAGTCGCCGATCGCTTTCCCATACGTGGCTTTTCACCTGGACGTCGCTCAAGGAACCGGCGGTAAGCAATTGCGTGCAGGTCTGTGGCAGCGATAATCGCCTTGGCTGAGTCCTGGGTTCCAGCCTCGGTGCCAAGGAAGCGGCACCATTCAGCCAGTATACCAGAGTACGTAGTGCGGGTCAGAGGGGACTTTAGTGAGAGGAAGGCAGAGATGCGTAACCACACCTTGTTGGCTGAGCTCTGGGCATTGTTTGAGCTTTGCCCGTCGTTTCCATCGTCGCCACCGCCGTTGGTTGGCTGGCTGCCGCGACCTGGTCGCCTTATGACTAGAGAGGAGGACATAAGGCGATGGTAAGGGGTTTTAGGGGTTTTCGGAAGGTAGAATCAGCCCTGCTATAGCTTAATAGTTTTCTAGTTCTCGTAAAGTAAGGTGTGGGGCGTTACGAGTTGGCGCTATCTGCCCCAGGCGTCTCATCTTCAACCAGGTTATCGTTTTCGGCCGTGACTGGAAGAGCTGGGGTCTCGCCTGCCTGCTCGATGGCGAAGAGTATTGTGTACAGGTCGTTAGCGTCCCATACGAGGCGACTGTTAAGGTAGATCTTTAAATCCTCAGGCGATAAGCGCCCACGGTTAATCGCCACTGCAACTGGCCCCGGGCGCTTCCGGTTTGGGTTTGTGACTTTAAAGAGGCGCTTCGCGTACGGGGCTCCAGAATGTAACGTGCCGAACATGTCGGTAATCCATGTAGGTTCCTTGCTGAGCGCGTAATCAAGGGATGACGCTAGGCTGCCGTGCCCTCCTATGAGGAAGTAGTCCACCTTATCGTTAGCCTCAGAGAGAGCGTACCTGATAGTAACAGCGCACACTGCCCGCACGGCGGAGGTCCATTGGAAGCTGCCACACGAGGTAAAGGCACCGGCTGTCTTCCCTCGCACACAGGTGCGGACCGCCATCGCTTCTTTTGCCTTAAATTCGGTTTTAATGAGTTCGATGCGCTTTGTGCCCTCGAAATACAGCGCCAAGAAATCGCTCATAGAAGATATGCCCCCGATTGTGGTATAGGACTAAAATAAACCATATTAATTCGTCGACGGGCGCAGTGTGGCACATCATGTGTGTTTATGTGTGCGGATGAGAAGGCGGATTCAGAGTCTGATAAGAAATCAAACTTCTAGGTAAAGTCAGGATATGCGAGGTATTTTCTTTCAAAAGCCGCTTGAGTTTCGACTTGAGGTTCACGGAGATACATTTAGCCAGGGAGAGCCTATAACTGCGGCGCTAATCGTTAAGAGCCATGCTGCGGAAGGGGTTCTGCTCAAAGATTTAAGTGTGCTGCTGGCCCTTGGGAACACTAAGAAGGTAAAAGCAAAGGATTCGGGCGCGTTTGAAGTTGTTCAGAGTGCAGAGGTAGAGCGCGGGATAGAGCTAGCTCCTGGACAAGAGCTTACCATCCCGGTGCGCTTCTCGCTTGAGCGTAATGCTGTTGTGACCGATAAGTCGCAATCCTTATACCTGCTGTACGGGAATAGCTCAGACCTTGTTGCTCTCGGTAACCTCCCCCTCACCTGTACCCCGCATGCGCACCTGCTGGCGCTCTTTGAAACATTCACGAGTGTGTATAGCTTTATCGATAAGGGACAATTTTCAAAGGACGGCTGGACCTGCGCAAAGTACAAAGCTCCTGATACGCGGCGACTCTCGTTAGTCGAAGAGTTGGTTGTGTGCTGCCGCTTTGAAGAAGGTGCAGAGCTTCATGTACGGTACGATTTTAAGGTTAAGCGCTTCGATACTGAGTCAGAGGTTAAGGTTAACGTAAAGCGCGGAAAAGCAAATGTTTCGCAGCAATGGAAAGAAACTGAGTACCTTTTCGGTTCTGGATTCCTGCATCAGCAATTCGTTGAGCAGCAGATCGATGAGGCGCTGCAGAGCGTTGCGGTGACCTTGTAGTCAGGCAAACGGATTCCGACAGATAAAATACACCTCTTCGCTCTCCTCGTTTGCATAGCGACGCTCGGGGTCAACGACGGTGATCGTTTGGAAGAATTCAGAGAGCTCGCGTAGCACCTCTTTGGGATGCAGGATAAGCTCTTTTAGCTTCATCGAGTGCATGGTGAAGGAGTTTCCTGTACCGCGAGCTAGTAAGCGGGCTGTTATCTCGTAGTGGTCACCCTTCCCTTGTTTAACGTCAACGAGGCTGATTCGATCCTTTGTTACTTCGGCTGTCACCGGCTCGTTGCAGTACCGCTGCATCTTTGCAGGGGTGTTGATGTCGAAGATAAAAGCCCCTTTTGGTGCCATGTGGCGCACTGCGTTTGCAAACACGGCTCGCCATCCTTTAAGGGTTGTAATGTGGTTGATAGTATCAAATGGCGCTGCGACAACGTCGTATCGTTCCGCAAGGTTTCTCTTTCTAATGTCGCCGTGAACAAGCCGCGCGCGCGGAGCTTTGGTGCGAGCCCGCTCCAACATCGCTTGTGAGTTATCTATACCGGTGCAGGTGTACTGCTTTGAGAGCGCGCGAAGCATGCTTCCAGAGCCACATCCAAATTCCAGCACGGTCTTAGCTTTGGGGTGGTATCGCTTGATGAGCGCTATGACAAATTGCGCTACGTCCTGCCGCTCTCCCACAACGTGATCGTAGAACGGCGCGAACGAATCGTAGGGAGTTTTCGCGCGGCTCACGCAGCTTTCCGGAGAACTGCAACAGCAACTTGAAGCTCTGCTCCAAAAGCGCACAGCAGGATGTTATCGCGGTTGCTTAGACGACCACCGTCTCGAGCTTCTTCAAGGCCAATAAAGCACGCGGCACCAGAGATGTTTCCAATACGGGTGATTCCCTCTACGTAAAGCTGCTCAGGTTGAATGTTAAA
>JBIIHY010000047.1:0-12287 GCA_044235305.1 Bdellovibrionota bacterium | reverse complement strand
TGCTACTTGCTTTAAGAACTACGTGCACTTCTGGGAACGCAGCTCTGTAGGAAACTGTAATTTCATGTGGCAGGTTTAAACCTTTAACTATCTTTCCAACCATCGACTCTGGATGGCCAAAAGACTTAAAAGCCCTGCGCTGAATAGCGGGGCCACTTCCGTGACGCGCACGGATCAACGGGAGCACTGTTGCCAGAAACATGCTCTTAAATTCCTTTGGAACTCCCGAGAGGGAGCACACCAAGCGACCCTGCGCAGGCTCAACTTTAAAGCCAGGTGCTGTTCCAATCTCGTTTGGAATCATCTCAGAATTTATCGGCAAAAGCGCTTGGCGAAGATTCGTATCATCAAGCGCTCGGTTGCGCTTTGCGTACCACGATTGTAGGTGCGCGCGCGCCTCAGGGTACTCGCGTAGCCCTACACCGCAGAAAAGAGCTACGGCATCTCTGGTAAGATCATCTTCAGTTGGACCCAAACCACCAGAGGTTATAACAAGGTCGCTAACCCTGGATAACTCACGCAACCCCTCAACGAGCTCGCTTAAGTCATCATCAACCACAAGTACACGGTGAAGTTTTAAACCTATCTCTGTGAGCTCGCGTGCTACGAAATTTGAATTGGTATCAACCACTCGCCCATCAAGCAGCTCTGAGCCCGTAGCGAGAATTGAAACAGAGAACGTCATGCCTTCTTTCGAGAAGTGACACGTGCGGCAACGGTGATAGTTTCGTGCAGCTTCTTTATGTTGCTAATCATAGCAAGCACAGCCTTTGGAGCCTTAATCTCTTCAACAGAGTCTGCGATCTTTGCTTTGAGCGGATCGATGTATTTGCCGTTATCAAAGAGACCGAAATGCAGATGCGGCCCGCTCGCTAGGCCTGTAGCCCCTACTGCACCAATAACTGAACCGCGAGTTACGCGGGCACCTTTCTTAACACCAGAAGAGATCTTCGAAAGGTGCATATATTCAGTCACGTAACGAGAGCCGTGAGCAATACGCACGGTGTTACCCATCGACTTGTTAAAGCCCGAAAAGATTACTACTCCATCTCCAATAGTTCGAACCGGAGTCCCTGTTGGAGCAGAGAAATCAACGCCATTGTGTGGGCGGTTTATGAGAAGAACGGGGTGAAAGCGGGATTTTGCAAAGACCGACGAGATGCGCGTGTACTGGAGTGGATACCGAAGAAATGCCTTGGTTGGCATGTGCCCCTTCTCGTCGAAGTATCTAACAGTGCCCCTTGCATCCACGTCACGCACAACAGCTAGGATCTCACCACCGACCTTTATAGACGCTGCTTTAATAGAGCCAGGCGCAATAGCCTCTCCCTCTGGATTGAAGCGCTCTTCAAACAAAACAGAGAAGGTATCTCCCGGTTGTAGATCCTTTCGGAACTCAACGCGGTTACTGAAAAGATCTACGAATTCATCGACCAACTCGTATGGAAGGCCGATGCTATCTGCTGCATCAACGAGCGAGGTCGATATAACCCCTGTAACCTGCCTATCACGAGAGCTAATCTCCAGTTTCTCAATTCGTGAGCGATACCCCTCATCGCCACTTCCAGTAACGATGAAAAGTGCTTCATCTGAGAGCTTGCGACGAACCTCTACCACCTCACCATCACGCTGAGTAACAGAGACGGAATCACCTGCACGAAGCAGGTTGTTCGAATTATGCTTACCGTCAAATGCGTCGAAGAATTTCGGTGCGTCCTCGGATGCTCCTCCGATATCAGACCAGAAGGAGGCAAGGGTATCGCCCCGTCTGACCTTGTGAGTAAACACCTTACTTTGCTCAACAGCGGCAACCTGCGGCTCGTTTGAATCTATCTGCGGTCGAAGCATCGCTTCAGATGAAGTGATTGCGTCCTGCTGAAAGGGGCTATCCTGACTGTACAGGAGCTCGCGCGAAGCCTCTCGAAGCTTTGCTGCGGGTTGATTCTTATAACCGGTCTCAATGACTCGGATTGCGACGGCGACTCCAAGGATGGCGAAGGCCGCCCGAGCCGTCCGGATAAAACTACGCTTTTGCATGCAGGCGAGACTGTATATTGAACATATGACGGGGAACAACCCCCAAAAACCACCTAACCTATCGATTCCACGTGAGAACAGAGAAACGTAGGTCGCTAAGGACGAAAAAACCTAGCTGGTTGAGTTATCCACAGTTTCCACAGGGCATGTGCAGAAGCTGTGGATAACTATCATAACTGCCCTCGACAACAAGCGAATTACGCGCCTCCATTGAATCAAAATACGGCGGTAAAACAACTCTAAAGCGCCCATCTTGCCGAAATTTCGTAGCCCCTTAACCGTTAGTAACCTTTTTGGGCCCTTCGCGAAGCCAGCTTTTAGGGTACTCTATTTTACTTATGGTGATTCTATCGATCGATGTGGGTACGGTGAGGGTAGGGTGTGCAGTTGCCGACTCCTCAACGCGCATCTCGTTCCCCGTCGCTGTATGGCCCAAAGCAAAGAACCAAGCTGAGGTTGCACTCCTTAAGGAGATAACTGACCGGGCAGCTACAGTTCTCGTTGTTGGAATGCCCTACGGACCAAACGGCGAGCGCACCGCTATGTGTGAGACAGCCGAGAATTTTGCGCGCCGCATATCAAAACGCTCACCCATAACCATCGCCTTCGTTGATGAATCTTTCTCATCTGAAGAAGCCCACGAAAGAGCTCGACACGCCTCAAGCTCTGCTCAGGCAGTTGATGCCTTCGCGGCTTGTTTGATTTTGGATAGGTATTTGCAGGAGATCTCTGAAGGTAAGTAGTAGCGTAGTAGCGGGGTGCGCTGCTGCCTAACCTACTGTAAGATAATTTAGCGATGCAGAAGCTGGTTGCATCCACTTACCATAACGGTTACGAGGTCACGTGATTCGCAAGGTTATACTTATTCTCCTCTACATCGGCCTACCCGCCTGTGTTGGTCTCTTCGTCTACACAACGCTACAGGCCTACTTCACGCAACCTGCTGACCCTAGCCGCAGCGAATTAACACTTATAGAGATCCCCGAGAACTCGCGCTTTAAAGAGCTTGCTCAGCAACTTGAAGAGAAGGGAATCCTCCGCAGCCGCTGGGCACTTATTGTTATCGCCAAAATTCAGGCGAAGGACGTTCTTATTAAAGCAGGTGAATACCAACTATCTCCTGCTATGACGCCCCTTCAGATCCTATCGGCTATAACCGAGGGGAAGATCTTTCTGCGTCGCTTTACGGTAAAAGAGGGGATGTCGATTAAAGAGATTGGCCCACTAATCGAGCAGGTGGGAATTCTATCAAACAGCGAATTCCAAGCAGCACTGTCTGACAAGACGCTCCTTCAATCGCTCAGCATCGCTGCTGACTCGCTCGAAGGATACCTCTTCCCAGAGACCTACCAGTTTCCACGCGGTACAAAGCCACAAAGAATTATTACTGCTATGGCAGAGCAGTTAAATAAGATCTGGGAGCCAGCGTGGAACCAGCGACTCCAAGAGCTTCAACTCACTAAGCACCAACTTCTAACCCTTGCATCAATCATCGAGAAGGAGTCTGGAAAAGTTGACGAGCAGCCACTTATCGCTTCCGTTTTTTACAATCGTTTACGTAGCGGCATGCGCCTTCAATCTGACCCTACAGTCATATACGGAATACCCAATTTTAACGGGAACATCACGCGGGCTGACCTTGATACACCAACCGCATACAACACCTACACCATCGACGGACTCCCACCAGGCCCGATCTGTAATCCTGGAAAGACAGCTATCCAGGCAGCGCTCAATCCAGCCTCAACGAACTACCTCTACTTCGTCGGTAACGGCCAGGGGCGGCACGTCTTCTCTGAAAACTTAGACGACCACAACCGTGCCGTTAATGAGTTTCAGAGGTAGGGCGTTTTGACGCAGAGCCACTGATGGTAGAGAGCGATATCGAACCCCTCATCGCAGCAGTACGCCGCAAAGAGACGCTCAACCGTCAGACGAGCTTCGCTATCTTTGCTTTAGCCTTCGCTACTGGTTTATCTCTGCTGCTGGTGCTTACTCGCTACTACTCAACCGGCTACCAAATCTGCGCCGGTGTTCTTGTAGCTATCTCTCTTGTTCTCCTACTTAGATTAAAAAGAGCACCCCTAGTAGTTTCCTCTCTTGATGCATCGACGCTGCTTGATGACCACCTCGCAGTAAAGGACCGTTTCGGTGCAATCGTTGCACTCTCTGAAGAAAATCCAAGCGGCACCTCTATTCGAAGGGAGCTTATCGCTCAGCAGATCGCACGCGAACTTCCTCAGCAGCCATCTCCTGCTCAAATCGCTCCCTTTTTACCATCGCGCACCGATTGGATAACTTTTGCCGTAGCTGTAGTATTTACTGCCTGGGCTTTAAGCCTCTACGTACTCCGCCCGCGGCCTGCCTTGGAAAAAATAGCAGAGAGGATCCAAGAGATAGTAGAAACCAATCCAGACCTACCAAAAACCCTACAACAGGAAGCAACTCAACTAGCTGAGGCGTTGCGGGATGCAGAGAGCTACAACACTCAAACAATTCAAGAGTCTCTCGACCGCACTAAGGCAGAGCTAGAGAAAGCGCTAGCCAAGAGCGTTGGTGAATCTTCATCCTCTTCAAAGGGCTCACGCGAGATCTCTCAAACGGCGCCCGATAAGAAGAAACTAACTCCCGTTACACCACCAGCTCCTAAAGCGGAAGCAGATGCGCCACCCCCGAAGGCCCCAAAGCAAACTTCTGACAAGCAAGAGCAGCCGCAGAAGCAACCTTCTAAACAAGAAGAACCAAAAAAAGAAAACGAGAAGAACGAAAAAGAAAACAACAACTCGCAGCAGCCTGACGAAGCTTCAAAGCAAAACGAAAGTGATTCAGAGGGCTCAGAGAAGGGACAACAAGAAAGTAAGGAAGGCCAGCAACAGAAGCAGGACAGTAAGCAAGAGGGCGGCCAAGAGAGCTCAGAGCAGGACCAACAGCAGCAACCCGATAAGCAGCAAGCTAACTCTGAAGAGAAAAAACAAGGCGGCAACCAACAGCAAGAAAGCGACGGACAGCAAGGTCAGGGAGAGGGTAAAGGCCAACAAGGCAGCAGCCAGCAGAGCGATGGCCAACAAAGTGATAGCCAGCAAAGCAGCGGGCAACAGGGACAAGGTCAAGGAGAGGGTGAGGGAAAGGGCCAGGGAAGTGGACAGCAAAGAAGTAGCGCTCAAGGAGAAAACCAAAAAGAGGGGGATGATACCCAACAAAGTCAAAGCCCAAGCAGTGAAACGCAAAGCGAGAGCGCTGGAAAAGGTCAAGGTAAGACGGGCAGCCCCTCACAGTCACAAAACGCCTCAAGTGCCCTTGAAGAACTAAAAGAGCAATTAGGTGAAGCGAGCGAAGCCCTTAAAGAGGACCAGCAACAGTCAGAAGGGCAGCAAGGAGACGAGAAGGAGGGGAAGGATAAGCAAGAGGGCAACGGTAAGGAAAAAGACAAAAAGCCAAAGGACAACCAGAATAAAAGTGATTCCGGCAGCGAGAAAAACGAAGAAAACAAAGGTGAGCAATCAGGCAGCGACAAGGACACAAAAGACAAGCAAGATAAAAACCAAAGTGACCGACAGCAGGGCAACACTTCGTCTAACAACAAATCTGAGCAACGCCCTGGAAGCCAAGGTAACGAGCCTAGTGATGCCCCGCCAGACAAAGAGGATAAAGCTAAAGACAAAGACGGCGAACAAAGTGCTAGCGACAAAGAAGACAAGCGCCAGCAGCAACAACAAAAGCAACAGCAGCCCCGCCCACAACCTGAGGAGAGAAACGATGACTCCTCTCCGCCGCGCTCTGGAAGTGATAGCACCGGTGGAGAATCCGCCATGCCCGACCGCAACGCTACCGCCCGTCCGATGCCTGACGGAGAAGAGGGGCAGGGCACAGAAGATGGCCTCGGAGCAAACAAAGGATTTAAAGAGAGTGAGATTCGAGATCCAAACGAAACGTTTGACCCCCGTTTCACAGGGGAGCAATCATCGCTTGAGAAGAACAACGACACTGCTCAAGCAAAGACAACCATCGAGGACCTTACCCTTGCAAAACCTAAGCCTTCAAAAGCGAAAGGCGAGCAACCTATTCCACTGGAGTATGAGGATGTATTGGAGTAAATTTTTTAAGTACAGCCTCATTAGTTATTGAACAAACAGAGAAGCTTTTATGAAAAACACTACCACTTCTGACACTGAGGCACTGGAGAAAGCAATCGTACACTTCCGTGAATCCTTCGACGCGCTTGAGGGAGAAGTAAAAAAAGTTATCGTCGGAATGGACGGTGTTGTACGAAGCACCCTGTCAGCCATCTGCGCTCGTGGACACGTGCTGTTAGAAGGCGCTCCGGGGCTTGGAAAAACGATGCTTGTAAAAACCATCGCTCAGGCGCTTGGTCTGTCGTTTAAACGAGTGCAGTTCACTCCAGACCTTATGCCGTCTGATGTAACTGGAACACAGGTACTGACTGAGGATGGAAGCGGCAGCAGGAAGTTCGTATTTAAACAAGGTCCAGTGTTCGCCAATATCGTTCTCGCAGACGAAATCAACCGCGCCACACCAAAAACTCAAAGCTCTCTCCTTGAGGCGATGGAAGAGCGTCAGGTGACTGTTCTGGACCAAACGTATCCGCTCCCTGCACCGTTTTTTGTTCTAGCCACTCAGAACCCGATTGAGCAGGAGGGGACGTATCCACTCCCTGAGGCGCAACTTGATCGCTTCCTTATCAAGGTTATCGTTCCTCCACCTACCTCGCCGCAATTAAAAGAGATCCTGCTGCGTACCACAGGCACAGCAACTCCTGACGTTCACCCGGTGTTTCCGCCTGAAGAGGCTGCTAACTACATCCAAGCGATGCAGCGCCTTGTTCGGCATGTGGTGGTTTCAGACCCGATGCAAGAAGTGATTGTTCGCGTAATATCAGCGCTTACACCAACCTCGCAGTTTGCAACTCCGAAGGTGAAAAAATACCTGCGCTTCGGTCCCGGTCCGCGAGGTGCACAATCGGTTGTGTTAGCTGCTAAGGTTGGCGCTCTACTCGATGGCCGCATAAACCTTGCCTTCGACGATATAAAGGAAGTTATCACTTCAGCGCTCAGGCACCGGCTGATTGTAAACTTTCAGGCTGAGGCCGATGGCGTCACTACCGATGACCTCATTGAGGAGGTACGAAAGGCCAAGTAACTCTTCCACCGACTATACTATCCACCTCGTCATGCAACTATCTGCCGACACCCTGCGAATCCTCGATGCTTTTGCTCTACGCACGAGGCGCTCTTTCTTTGGAATCCGTCAGGGCGTACACCGCTCGCAACGACGGGGGCACGGCGTGGAGTTTGCGGAATATAGAAAGTATGAGATCGGTGATAATCCACGCGCTATCGATTGGGGGCTCTTTGCTCGCAGCGACAAGCTCTATATTAAACGCTACCTTGAAGAGGAGAACGTCTCACTCTTTATAGTTGTTGATGGGTCACCGTCTCTTACCCACCCCGAGCTGCGCGATAAGTGGACCCTTGCATGCACACTAGCAACTTGTATCTCCTACGTAGCCCTTGCTCACCAAGACCCAGTGAACATCGCTGTACTCGGTGGGCGGTATAGCCCAACCTTTTGGGGAGGGAGAGCGTTTGGCACTCTGCAGCAATTTCTTACACAAGAAGACGAACGGCTCAGTCAACAGAGCGCTAGCTCAATCTCTCTTACCGAAGCAGCTCGCATAACAGCAACGCGCACGCGCTTCCCTGGAATCTGTGTTGTAATCTCTGATTTTCTCTATCCAGTGGCAGAGGCTGCTACAGTGCTCGGAGCATTCACCGCTCGCAATATGGAGGTGCATGCGCTTCAAGTCCTCGGAAGGACAGATATCAACCCTTATCCAACCGAAAACGCTGCACAGGCAGTTGATAGTGAAACCGGTGAGGAGTTGCCCCTAGCGCTCGATGAAAGCGCACGAGAACAATACAGCACACTCCTAAACAAGCACTCAAGCGAGCTCCGTAACCACTGCCTCTCGCACCAGATACAGTTTGCTTCAGCTGAGTCCTCAGATCTTGCCGCTGAACAAACCGCCATCGAAACCCTCTCACACATGGGGCTCTTTGTATGATCTCCCTCGGAACAACAGCGATAAGCGCACTCTCGCCGTGGCTACTCGCGGCCCTTCCTCTTGCCGCTGGACTACTCATTTATATATATCGGAGGCGTGGAACCTCAACGCAGCGTGTTGTTTCTTCTCTCTTTCTGATGCGCGATCTTCCGCGCGCAACTCCCGGCAGACGGCGCTTTGTACCGCCTGTGCAGTTTTGGATTGAGCTAACTCTTTTTACCCTGCTTGCATGCGCAGCGGCGACCCTTGTTCTAAACAAGCAGGGAGAACACGTTGCAGTTGTAATCGACAACTCGTTTAGCATGAGCGCAGTTGATAGAGCAGGAGCGTCGCGCCTTGAGCGTATAAAATCCTTGGCGCGAGCTGATATCTCTCAAACGTTAAGGCCCTTGCGCTTCACTGTATTTGCAGCGCATTCATCCCTTGACGCTGCTTCCACTCGTGGTACCTCTTCACCAGCAGCTTCAGCCGCCGTTACAACAGTAGAGCAAGCCCTCTCTGCCGATAAGCTCTCACTTCACCTTGAGAGCCTCCTTTCACAGGGGACATTTGATGCTGTCTGGGTCTACACTGACCACCCTCTGCAAGATGGCGTAGTTCCACAACGCACACGGGTCGTTACCATCCCTTCAGAGCCAACAGAGAGAGTAAATGTTTCACTTTCAACCATCACTGTGCGGCAGATACAAGGCGAGTCTGTGCTCTCAGGAAGAGTAGACTCTTCGAATCAGGTAGCTCTGCGGGTAACACTTGCAGCAACATGTTTTGATACTTCATCACGTTTTGAATTACCGCCGGTATCACTTTTACTTGAGGCTAGAAAATCAAGCTCATTCCAAGTCCCTATAGGCAGCAGAGAGTGGTCTTACTGTAGACTAAACGTAAATCTGCCACCTGATACCTTTGATGCTTTAGCTGGAGATAATGAGAGCTGGGTTACAAACAATTCAACCCAGAGCGCTATTAAAGTTGTAAGCCCACTGTCAGCAGAGGAGCTTGGATTAACGAAGATAAAGACGCTTACTTTTTCAAAAGATTTAGCGCCAGCTTCAGTAGCTACGGTTTTCCATCGTACGTCCCCAGATGAGGCAGCTTCTCAAAGCTCCTATCTTACAGTATTCCCCCCCGCAGGAAAATTAACTCAAGGGGTATTTGCTCACCCTGAAATAACATCGGCGGAAGTTACACGCTGGAATACGAGTCACCCAATTCTTACCTACGTAAACCCCTCCCTTATAAAGATACCACTTGCCCGAAGGCTTACGTGCCCCGAATCAGCTACGCCCATACTATTTTCACAAACAGGCCCCCTCGCCTGTGCCGGAGAGAGTAACGGCGTCAGGTACGCAGTGGTTGGCTTTGAACTATTTCCGTTTGATGGAAAGAAGACTCCAACTTTAAGTATCCTTACCCTTAATCTGCTCTCCTGGGTCTCTCAACAAACTGGTCTCACAGTGCAGGGGGTCTCACCCGGTGTTGTCGCACTCCCCGCTGGTACACGAACTGTCAATTACGTTGCTCCAAGCAAAGAGTCGCTACCACTTTCAGAGGGCAGTGTAGCTGTTTCTGCTCCACATCCCGGAATTCTTGAACTAAAAAGCGAGGGAGGAACCCAGCGTGTGGCGGTAACACCGCCATCTGACTCCGAGTCGGCTCTGTCCCAGGTATCAATCCTTGAGCTACCGCAGACCGATAGCGAGCCTAAGAAAAAAAACGAGAGCGAATCGACTGACCTCACACCGTGGCTTGCTCTTATGGCGCTGGGTGCACTTGTTCTCGACCTGCTCCGTCGCCTCCACAGAAAACAGAGGTGGGTAGCATCATGATGTCTTTTACCTTCTCAACCCCTTGGCTCTTTCTTCTAGCTCTTCCTGTGGTAGCCCTTGCTGTAGCGACCGTACTTCGACCGCCCACCCGTTTACTACCCTCTCTTACCCTAGCAACGCTGCGCACCCTTACAGCGCTGTGTGTCATTGCAGCGCTCTGCGGCCCACACACAACAACACAGAAACCTGCTGACGACTTGGCAGTACTGGTTGATATCTCTTCAAGCATCACACCAACGCAAGGAGAAGCTCTCCTTGCGCGTGCACAGACTCTAGGTGAGGAGCTGGGGGTTCCTCTAAGGCTTGTCCCGTTTGGAACAAGTGCCTCAACCTTATCCTCTGCGGCTCAGACTTCAGCCTCTTTCGGTGAGCTGCGCCGCTCGTGGCAAAAGTTGGACGTTGGGGGAACCAACATTGCATCTGCCATCTCCCTTGAAGCAGCGCGGGGAAGCGCTGCGGCTCTTGTGCTCTCTGATGGGTACGAAACGGCTGGGAGTGCCCTACAAACAAGCGCAGCTTCCCCAGGACTTTCACTCTTTCCGCTTACCGAGAGAGGCAACGCCGAAGTAAGCGATGTAAGCATCTCTCAGCTCTACGCACCTCTTACGGTCAAAGCTCAGTCGAGCGTAGATATTAAAGTTACCCTATCAAACTCAGCCTCAAAGGCTCGCAAAGGTACCTTAACGATAACTCACGGGGAGCGTGAGGTTTTTAAACAAACCGTTACAACACAAGCTGAAGGCGACTCTCTCTTTTCAGCAGAGAGCGACCCAGCAGTGGAAGGAATCTCCCCAGTAGTTGCTACGTTTTCCTGGAGCGATGAGACTGGTTCACACCACATCAGCCGCTCAACGTGGCTAGCAGGAGAGACTCGCGACAAGGTGCTCCTGCTCTCTGGAACAAGCGAGGATGCCCGCATCTTGCCGCAACTCCTGCAGAACCAACGTTATCAACTAGCGTCCTATGTAGCGCCCTTCACGCAAGGACAAATGCGACCACTCTCCGATTACCGTACGGTAGTTTTAAACAACGTGGCCGTTGCTTCTATCCCTTCCTCCCTAGCGCAAGCACTTCCAGATTTTGTGCGCGGTGGCGGCGGGCTCATTATGATTGGTGGCAATAAGAGCTTTGGGCTAGGTGGCTACATCGGCTCAACGATTGAGCCGCTACTTCCAGTTAGACTCGTACCTCCTTATAAAGAGAAAAAGAGGCTAAACGTAGCCGTGCAGCTTGTAATCGATAAGTCTCGCAGCATGGCGGCTGATGACCGGCTTGAGTTTGCCAAAGCCGCTGCCGCCGAAGTGATTCAATCGCTGCAAGATGACGACTATATCGGAGTTGTTGGATTCGATGAGACTCCCTTTATCGCGCTACCACTTACTCAAGTATCACTCGCTCGGGCGACCGCGCGCGATAAAGTAAATCGCCTCTACCCGTTTAACAAAACGAACCTCTTTCCTGCACTTGATGAGGCCCGCCGAGGCTTACAGAGAGTAAATGCAGGAAGAAAACACACCATAGTGCTCACGGATGGAAAGATCCCAGATGCAAGCTCAGAGTACTTAAGCCTTGTGCGTCAGATGCGGGTTCTCGGCGTTACCGTATCGACGGTGCTTCTTGGGTCAGATGCCGATGATGGATTCCTCGCAAATATAGCCGAGCAGGGTGGGGGCTCTTTTTATCAAACAAGTGACCCGCGAAACCTCCCGCGCATCTTTATCTCCGATGTAAAAGTTGCCTCTGGCGAGCAAACGCTAAGAGAGAGCCCAGAGCTTCCTGTGCAACGTGGCCCAAGCGGAATTCACAGTACATCGCTTGATTCCTTTCCCTCATTACGAGGGTTCGTTGAAACCCTCTCTAGGGACGGCGCCTATACTGAGCTAACGGTATCCCAAGAAGATAAGACGTTTCCCCTGCTTGCTTCGACCTCTATCGGCAAAGGGCGCTCGATCGCTTTCACCTCTGATGTAAACGGACGTTGGTCAGCTAAGTGGCTACAGTGGTCATCGCTCCAAGCGTTCTGGAGTGACCTGGTTGAGTCGCTTCATCCACAGACTACAAAAACCGACTCCTCAACATCCTTTGATGTTCGCTCGTGGATCGATGGCGGTGAAGCAGTAGTTGACCTAACCATCTATGGGAAAAGTGGCCTCTCAAGCGTATCGGGAGAGATCACAACTCCACGCGGTGACACTCGTAGCCTTGATTTAAAATCTCTTGCTCCTGGCCGCTACCAAGCCCGCGTGTCGCAGCCAACTGCTGGAAAATATGAGGCGCTGTTTAGCGTTGGTGGCACACCACTGCCCCGTGTTGCTTGGGAGTTATCGGGTGAGCTATTTGGC
>JBIIHY010000324.1:0-3830 GCA_044235305.1 Bdellovibrionota bacterium | reverse complement strand
CGCTTACTTGCGCGATGAAGCCCACCTGCGGCTGAGAGAGCAGGTAATGATGTAGCTCGTCTCTGACACGTAAGCCGGATGCGCTTAGGGTGAACGCGATGAGGTAAGGCGGAGTTCCAAGTAAGAAGGAATTCAGGTAGTGGCGCCGCGTTACCATTCCAGAATCTTGAAGCCGAGCAAGAGTTCGGCGCGCAACGTGTTCGGCCACCTGTGAGCGCTTTGCGATCTCGGAAATCACAAGATCGGCTTCCATTTCACATGCAGTCAGAATTGCGCGTTCCTGTGGGGACAGTGGCATAGGTAGTTGAGAAGTAAAGTGAGTTAGCTACGCAACGGTCCCTGGATACAACAAAAAAAGAGTTAACGATAGAAAAATGTATGTAAGTGAACGAAGAGAGCTACGTACAGAATGAGGCTTCAGGCGATATAAGTCTCTTTACTAACATAATAGTCGCTGTTTTAGAGTAATATGCACACATAATTCGTTGCAGCTCCCACAAATACCAGTCTCGATTATGAGGTGCTGGTTGCATCACTGTAAGGGGTTTTTGCCCCATTTGAGTCGGTGAAACGCCAAGCGACCCCAGCAGAAAATACATATTCGGAGGTCGAGTCAGTATGAGGAGACAGGAGGGAGAGCGGGGGCAGTTGGAAGCGGTTGGGGCGATAGTTAGTCGAGCGGCGGCAGCTAACTACTGGCACGGAGCGTTCCGCGACAGAGCGCTGCCCCTGATTGAGAACTTACCAATCGCGCTTCCTCAAAGCGGCGAGTATCTCTTTCAGCTACAAGGTGGCGTGCTTTTCATCTCTGAAGCGAAGCGCGGAATCTCTCAGTATCGCCCAACTGACGCCGCTGGGATTCAATCCGTCACATTTGAAAACGACGGCGTGCATATTGAGCTCGCTGGTCGGCGTGATGTGACCGAAGTAGTTCTACTGCGTGATGTCGTCGCAATACCGCCGCAGGCCACCACCATCAGAGATATCACCGCGCCGATTGACCTGCTAAACGCCTACAGTGAGCTCAGAGCGAAGGCAAAAGTCTCAGTGCTCAACAGTGTTGAACGCGGGCAACTTGATAAGCTAATTGATCAGATCGGAGATGAATATGAAAAACATAGGCGCCAACGGATCATGCCTTCCTCTCGAAGCACCCCACAGGCGTATGGGGAGAGTCGCTCACCAGGCTATCGAAGCATCGGGGGGTAAGGTATGGGGGATATCCTTAATCCGCAGCAGCTCCGGGCTAATCAGAGATTTTTAACTGAGGAGATGCTCGCACGCGGAATCTCGGTTCAGGTGCTTTCCTGGAGCAATGAGATCCTTGAAGCGCGGCTTGGAGGTCACGTTGAACTTCTCTCTGATATCGATAGCTCCGTTATGCCGTATTCATCTTCAGTCGTTGCAGGGAGTAAATCGCTGACCAAGCAGCTCCTGCGGCGGTCGGGTCTGAGTGTACCAACTGGTGGACATTTCCCCTCACAACACATCGAGGAGATCGTGAAGTACGCCGAGCTGACTGTCGGCTTTCCTACTGTAGTGAAGCCAAGCTTCGGTGTGCAGGGTGAAAACGTCTTTACCGGAATCACTTCATCGGAGGAGTTGCTTGCCGCTATTCGGGCTATTATAAATAGCTCTGGGCATCAGGAGCTTATCATCGAGGAACACTTTGAAGCGCATGAGTTTCGAGTCTTCCTCACAGCTCGCGGGCGGTACGCTGTGCTCCATCGAGAGCCTGCATTTGTGGTCGGCGATGGTGTTCATACGATTGAGGTGCTCGCTGCCTGGGAAAGCTACAGGCGGATGCACCCCCGCACTACCTGCTTATGCGAGATAGCTCTTGATGGTGAGGCCGCGCAGTACCTCAAGCGGCAGGGGCTCTCGTTCAATTCCGTTCCCCGTTTGGGGCAGAGAGTAAGACTGCGTGGAAGCTCAAATGTCAAAAAGGGTGGAGTGCCAACCGACGTGACCGACATCGTACACCCGTCTGTGATTGAGCTGTGTGCGAAGGCGCTTGCTGCCGTTCCTGGCCTGCCGTACGCCGGGATAGATTTCATGTGCCGGGATATTCGGCAGAAACAGGAAGGAGACACCTATCGGATCTTAGAGATTAACTCTGTGCCCGGCATCGGGATGCATATGCGTCCCGGACGAGGGAAGTCGCGCAACGTAGCGGGGATGGTTGTTGATGTGATCTTTCCAGAGAGTCGCTCAGACAGGAGGGAAAACGCATGGGCAGCGTAGGAGATCAGGTGAAATTCGAATCGGCAGCGGAGGTTTTGAACGTCTCGCCTCGTAGTGAGCAGCGGCGGCCTCTGCGGGTTGATGACAGAACTGAGCAGCTTTTTGCTGATGTCGGCTTTTACTGGTCAGCGGGGCAGGTGTGGAAAAGCCTCCTCGCAGCGCTTGGAGTCGGAGATGAAGGCAGGGTAGTAGAGTTTGCATGTGGCGTGGTGCCGAAGGTGGGCGCGGCTCTTCACTACGGCACGTTTCACGGAACGCTGGATCTGGTTGACCTTTCGCAGGATTCACTCGCGCGAGCCTCTCGCTGGTTGGAGCTGCTTGGATGCCGATTCACTCACACCGCTCGGTGCTCATCGATCGTTGACCTTGAAGAAGCCGGCTACCACGGCATCTTTGCAAACCACGCCATCGATGATCTCGTGTTGCATGCTTACTGCGCCCGAACCGGAGGCAGGCTCGATCCGCTGTTCGAAAATGGCACCAACTACATCGAGACTTGGGCGCAGCTTGTACGTGACACGGCATGGCTTCCTGCAGTCATCGCGCAGTTGGCCGATACGCTTGTAGCGGCTCTTGGCCGAGGGGGTGTAGTGGTTATGTGCGACTACGAGAGTCACTCGCACCGAGAGCTGGGTGTGAGCGGCGTGATAGAAGTTGTTCGGAATTTACAGAGTCTCCTGAGAGTTGAGTTTAGTGCACGAGGTATGAGTTCGATTGAATCAAAGCTCCCGCTGCGGCTTGAATCGGGCCGATTTGAGCTCAGTCGCAGAGATGTAATTGCTTTCCGCAAAGGTGAGGCTTGCGTATGAGTGCATGCGTTGATGTTAGTATTGAGTTTTCACACCTGTATGCGGACCAATCCGTGGGTCATGCGCAGAGGCACGCATTGGGGCTTATGCGTAGCGAAAGGAGAGCGCTTTTGGAACAGGGGAAGCGCGTAGCAGCGGTGATTCTCCTCGATGATATACACGTCTCACGAAACTGTATGACTGTTGATGATGTCACAGCGTGTATGCGGACGCTCGGGGAGCAGGTGGATACTGTTGTGCCTGAGAGCGCGCTGCGCGTTGCGGCCAAGAGGTTTATTACAGCTGTTCCCAAGGAGCGGTTGGTCTATGAGCCTTTTAGGCGAGCTGCTAAACGGATTCTCTTTGCACAGACGGCAATAGGGCGAGTTGCACTGGGTGCAATAACTGAGCGCCCCTTTGAGCCAACGTGTGCGCTCTTAGTTGCCACGTGGCACCTAGCACGCTTAGGGCGGTTTGCTGTTCCGGGTGTGCCTAGCGCCGAGCGGGTTATCTCAATTATCGAGGAGCGGTATCGGGTCGTTGAACATAAGGCCCTAGAGCTTATCTCGCTCTCGCGATACGCCGCAGACCGTGAACGCATCTCGCATCATTTTTACAACACAGAGGAGATTTATGCTGGTTAAGAAACACCACGTGGATGAGATGCTTCCAGAGCTCGACGTGATACTTGGTGATGTGCGTCGGGGGCGCGCTTTTAATGTTCACACGGCTCTTGCACGGAAGGTGGACTTACTTAATGCGTACTTCTGCCAGAGTAGCCTTTCAGCGGCGGTGGTA
>JBIIHY010000323.1:0-3840 GCA_044235305.1 Bdellovibrionota bacterium | reverse complement strand
CCGAGGCGATAGTGTGCATGCTCGCAGCGGCAGCTCTCGGTGCGACGTGGTCTAGTTGTGGGACGGATTATCAATTTGACGGTCTGCGCTCACGGCTTGAGCGGGTAAAACCAACAGTGCTGATCTCAGCGAGATCATTTCTGTGGCGCGGTAACACGACTTCGTTAGATGCCATTCGCGAAGAGTGTCAGAGGGCGTGCGAGACGATAAAAACGGTCATAACCGTAGACTACCTCGGTGGAGCTCCTGTGGTGGCGGGTGTTCATAGCTACGAGGAGATAGTGGCTGCAAAGGATGTGCCGGCGCTAAGCTTCGCCCGTTTTCCCTTTAATCATCCGCTCTACATTATGTTCTCTTCTGGTACCACTGGAAAACCTAAGGGGATAGTGCACAGCGCTGGAGGTACACTGCTTGAGCACAAGAAGGAGCAGATTTTACACAGCGATATGCGAGTAGGTGATGTGCTCTTTTACCATACGTCTACAAGTTGGATGATGTGGAATTGGATGGTGAGTGGGCTTGCAGCTGGAGCAACTTTACAGCTCTTTGATGGCGACCCGATGCTTGAGAATGGGATGATTCTGTGGCGCATGGCAGATCAGGAGCGCGTCACACATTTTGGTACGAGTGCTGCGTACCTTGGGGCGATTGAAAAGATGGGGCTCTCGCCGCAAAGTTCTTTGCAGCTAAAAACCTTACGTGTGGTGCTGTCTACCGGCTCAACATTGCATCCGCCGCAATTTGATTTTGTAATGAATCACATCAAGCCGCTCTGGTTACAGAGTATCTCAGGTGGTACCGATATCATCGGATGCTTCGGTATCGGCTCTCCGCTTAAGCCTGTGCGTCGAGGGACGGTACAGTGTCGTAGTTTAGGATACGATATCAAGGTGTACGATCTCGATGGTAAGGAGGTCGTCGAGCAAGAGGGAGAGTTGGTATGTGTGGCGCCTGCGCCGTCCATGCCGGTCTCTTTTCTTGATGATCTGCAGGGTGAGTCTTATCGGGCAGCTTACTTTGATGATTTTCCAGGCGTGTGGCGGCACGGCGATTTCGTAAAGCTTACGCACGACGGCGAGCTTCTCTTCTTGGGGAGGTCAGACGCAACGCTTAAGCCCGCAGGGGTTCGGGTCGCAACAGCTGATATCTACCATGCGCTGCATCCGATCTCGGATGTCACGCACGTACTGGCTGCTGGGTATACCCCGCCTGGTGCGGTAGCAGAGAAGATAGTTCTATTTGTTGTGCTTTCGACAGGTGTTTCTCTGACGCCCACTCTTTCTGATGCTATTCGCGCAACGCTACGGCAGGCGAACGCATTCTATGTTCCAGCGTTGATCCTTCAAGCTCCTGACGTTCCGCGCACAACAAACAACAAGTTGTCTGAGTTGTCAGTGAAGCGCATTTTATCGGGCAAGGACCCGGGAAATCTCTCTGCGCTTAGCAACCCAGAGAGTCTAAACTACTTCTCAACTGAGGGGTTGGCAGCGGTAAAGAAGGCGCTCGGGTGAGAGGTTTCTGATAGGGGTGCTTTAAGCTTCCAGTAAGCTGTCTGGCACTGCTTCAATTTTTTCCTCTGGCGCTGCAGCGGTAGGTTTGCGGAAGAGTTCGGGGGTTGAATCTGGGTTTACACTTGCGCTTCCCTTGCTTATCCAGTCGTAGTTATGAAGGTTTGGTAAAACCTTATTAAGTTTGGTGAGAAGTGCCCCTCGAGCGTCAGTTGAAAACGGTATCTTCTTGCCTACCCATGCAGGGCAGTTGTCTAAAACCTCTCCGGTCTCTGAATATCGATCAATAAGGGCTTCAGCCATTCTAAATCGGATTCCGAACAGCTCATCAGGAGCGCTCTTCGCATCGTGTTCGGCAGCGGCTACGAATTGAAAAGCCATCTGACGGCTGAACCCCATGCGCTCCATGATAATGGCTGCTACCTGAATGCTATTACACTCCCATGTTTTCTCTTCAAAAGGTAAATCAAACGGTAGATCGTTCGCTTTCAGGTGTCGGCGGTACTCCTTAAAACCTCGGCGATTCTCTCGCAAAAATGGCGCAAAAGACAGATAACGTAAGCCACGACACAAGAGTCCAAAGCCCAGTCCGACCTCTGGAATCGAAGACCCTACACATGCTCCGATTGCAAGGGCCTCAGCGAGAGGTGTCTCAACATACTCCCACTCTTCAGAATCGGTCTTCTTGCTTAAATTTCGAAAAAGGTAGGCAAACGTTAGAATTCCGGCATGGTCCATCGAGCTGTAGGTATTAAAGAGCTCTTTTGTGGAGATTGATTCCTTACCCTCTAGTACCTCTGGACGGTAGTACTTTGTGATGTAGTAGTACGCCGCTTTGATGGTGTTATTGTTCATCAGGCGCAGGATGTGGTTCTGCGCAGAGAGTGGAAGCGGGCCACCACCTTGCTCATAATTCTGCAATAAAAAGCGTATGGACTCCGTAAAATTCCCGGGAACCTTGCCGAAAGGTTGCATTATCTCAACTGCGGCACGCCAGCCTAGCCTTCCCTTAGATTCAAGGGCGGCAATAAAGTCGTCGGCGTTGGCAGGCTTTTGCTCTTCTGTCACAGAAATCCCCCGAAATCACTTCCTACTACCTACCTTTCGGCCACTGGAGTGGTTTTTCTTTAGGGAAGGAGCCTAAAAGTATTCTGTAGAACTTCCTGCCAAGACTGCCTACAACACTTCGGTTTGGTGTAGTTGTAATCCGCGTTTTGTTATTGTTTCCAAGCGGTTAGGATTGCTTAGGTGGCCAATCCTGCGCGCGTGAGTAATGCAGAAGGGTCTGGATCTCTCGCCATAAAGTTGCGAAAGAGCTCTTCAGGTGCGAGCGTATCACCACGACTTAAAACTTCTCCCCGAAAAGCGATTCCGGTTAGAGGGTTCATTATTCCTTCGCGTTGAAACCTTGAAAAAGCATCGGCATCGAGAACCTCTGCCCATTGGTATGAATAGTACCCGGCTGCGTATCCAACAGGAGAGCTAAAGATATGCGTGAAGCTAGCGATCATGGCGTAGTCTTCAGGGAGCGGCACAGGTGCTACCTCGGCGAAGAGGGCGCGGCAGTAGCGCAGTATGTCGCCGTCGCGGTCCCTCTGGTAGAGGCGATGGAGGGCGAGGTCGACAGATGAGAATCCGAGTTGTCGCATGAGGAAATTGGCGCTTCGGAAGTTACGCGCTTTGAGCATCTTGGAGAGAAGTTCTTCGGGAAGCTTTTCGCCTGTCTCGTAGTGCGATGCGAAGAGGTCAAGCGCCTCTCGTTCCCAACACCAGTTCTCTAGAATCTGAGAAGGGAGCTCGATAAAATCCCATGCCACTCCTTCCATCGATTGACTGCGTAGCTCTGTGTCAGAGCAGAGGTGGTGCATGAGGTGTCCAAATTCGTGGAAGAGGGTGGTAACTTCATCGTGTGTGAGAAGAGATGGTTTGTCGCCTTGGGGGGGCGTAAAGTTCCCAGCGATAAGTCCGACGTGGGGAAGTGTATCTTTGCCGTCGTTCACGTGGGTGATGAAGTTATTCATCCAGGCGCCGCCGCGTTTGTTCTCGCGCGGAAAAACATCCACGTAGAAGTGTCCGAGCAGGTTGCCTTGCGCTGAATCGATAGCCGAAAAGCCTTGTACGCTTGAGTCCCATCCTCTGAGAGCAGGGTTCTCCTGTACGGTGATTCCGAAAGTTCTCTCAACTATCAAAAATAAGCCCTTCATCACCTGTTGCAGCGGGAAGTAGGGGCGAAGCTGCTCCTCATCAAATTGGTAGTGAGCGAGGCGCATTTTCTCTGCGTAGTAGGCGATATCCCACGGTTGAAGCTGTTGGGGATCTATCTTCAGTTCTT
>JBIIHY010000322.1:0-3850 GCA_044235305.1 Bdellovibrionota bacterium | reverse complement strand
AACGTAACCCCGCTTAGGCTAACACCTCACGCACTTTCTGGCAGATCCTCTCTACGCTCGGTAGTAAGACAACCTCAAGGGCCTTTGAGTACGGCATTGGGGCTTCGAGGGTTGAAACCAGTTCAACCGGAGCATCGAGTTCATCGAAGATCTCGCGATGAATCATGCTGCTCAGATATGCCCCGTAGCTTGCCACTTCGTGCTGCTCTTGCACCACTACGCATCGATTGGTCTTTGCCACCGACGTTAACACGGCCTCTCTGTCGAGTGGGCGCAGTGTGCGAAGATCAACGACCTCGGCTGAGATACCCTCTTCTGCGAGCTTTGCGGCCGCATCGAGGACAAGAAATACGTTCTTCGACCAGGTTATAAGCGTGACATCAGAGCCTTCTCGTTTGATGTCGGCCTTACCGATCGGTATCAGGTACTCACCCTCAGGTACTGGTCCACGCTTCCCGTAAGTAAGCTCGGACTCAAGGAAGATAACCGGATTGTCATCTCGGATGGAGCTCTTGAGCAGTCCCTTCATATCGTACGGCGTCGATGGAGACACAACGATTAAGCCTGGTGTGTAGGCATAAATATGCTCAAAAGAGTTTGCATGTTGCGCCCCGAGTTGGAACGCAGCACCGCCGGCTCCTCGGAAAACGATCGGACACTGCAGCTGACCAGCGGACATGAGGCGCGCCTTAGCAGCTGTGTTGAGGATCTGATCGATCGCAATAAGCGAGAAGTTAAATGTCATGAACTCAATGATCGGGCGCAGGCCCGCCATCGCAGCGCCGATACCGATTCCGGAGAATCCGTTCTCTGCAATAGGTGAGTCGATAACACGGCTTGGTCCGAAGCGGTCGAGCATACCTTTAGAGCATTTGTATGCCCCGTTGTAAGCGCCTACCTCCTCTCCGATGAGGAATACTCGCTCATCTCGGAGCATCTCTTCGGCCATCGCCTCTTGGAGTGCATCGCGGATCTGGATCTCTCGGACGGCGGATTGATTGTTTGTGTCATTAAGCATGGCGTTAGACATAGGTGTAATCCAAAGCAGTTTCAGGGGCAGGGAATGGGGACTCTTCAGCGAAGCGAACCGCATCCTGTATCTCGTCTTCGACCTCTTGGTCGATCTGGTCTCTCACGTTCTTCCAGCCGAGGGACTCTAGCTTATCGCCGAGCACCTTGATCGGATCGCGCGAGCGCCACGCTTCGATGTCCGCTTGCGTGCGGTACTTTCCAGGGTCAGCCATAGAGTGGCCGCGGTAGCGGTAGGTCTTTGCCTCGACCAGAGTTGGTAGCTTCTGTTCACGCGCACGCTTGGCCGCTGCGTGAATGACTGAGCGCACCGCAAAGATGTCGTGTCCGTCTACTGTCTCACGCGCCATCGGGTATGCAAGCGCGCGGATCGAGAGGTCGTCGGTCGGAGCAGTCCTCTCAAGCGGGGTGCCCATTGCAAACTGATTGTTCTCGATAACATAGATGACAGGTAGCTCCCACAAGGAAGCAAGCGCCATGCCTTCGTGGAACGGTCCGATGTTTATGGCTCCATCTCCTAAGTAGCAGATTGATATTGCGTCAGTTCCTTTGTATTTCTCAGCGAAAGCGAGGCCAGCGGCGACGGGAACCTGCGCTCCTACAATACCCCAGCCACCCATGAAACGCTTCTCTGCATCGAAGAAGTGCATCGAGCCGCCGCGACCTTTCGCACAGCCAGTCTCTTTTCCAAGTAGCTCAGCCATGCCGGCCCGAGCGGAACCACCCCGCGCCAGGTAGTGACCGTGGCAGCGATATGCAGTCATCACATAATCGTATTCCTGGAGGACGGAGAGTGAGCCAACAGCTACAGCTTCCTGTCCGATATAGAGGTGAAGGAAGCCACCGATCTTCTTTTCGGTGTAGAGGCGGGCCGCCTCTTCCTCAAAGCGTCGAATGCGGAGCATCTTCCGGTAAAGGTCTGCAAGGAGTTCTTGATCCATGTCTAAAGAGTACCTCTTGAACAATTGTATGGGGCCAGCGTTGCTTTCAAAGCACCATCTAAGGTGCATGAGCAGCTCGCCGCCGGTCCGGGGTTATACCAGCGCCATGATGGAGATGTCTACCCGCAGCATTTAATTAGGTATTTTAGTAGCTTATATTCTCTCTTGCTGCTGTGCTTTGCAGGATAGCGGCAAGCGCGAAGAGTGCGTATTATCTGGAATATGGAATCTCCCCGCTATCTTATGGCTGTCGACCCAAGCTTGACCTGCTCTGGTTGGGCGCTCTTCTCAATTCAGGAAGGGAGCCTGATAGCCGTGGGAAAGATAAAGAGTGATCCTCCCAAGGTGGCGCTTTCGTTGCGGATGCAAAGATTGCAGGAGCGCGTAGGCTCAGTCTTGGAGAAGATCGGACTTGGTGCGCGCGATATACTGGTGTGTGAGGCGCCTACAACGATGAAGGATCCCCACAACGCCATCAAAGTCGAGCAGGTTCGGGGGTTGTTTGAATCTGGTGCGCGTGGTCGCGGTGCTACTGTTCCTGGGCGGGTGAATCCGCGTTCGGTGCAGTATGAGGTTATGGGGCTTAAGGGGAAGCAAGTGGCGCGCGCTGAGGTAAAGCAAGCAGCAGTCAGAACGGCTCTTTATCTCTTTGCTCCTAGGTTGCAGCAGTTGGGATTGATGCCTGATGAAGCAGAGTTAAAGAGACACCAGGATATAATTGATGCGCTCCTGATCGGGCGATTGGCTCTGATAAAGGTGAAGTCGGCCCGCGAAGCTGGGGTAACAGTTGAGTCCTCGTTCGATACCCAGGCGGTACAGTCGAGGCGCTCTTGGAGGGTGCGAGCGTGCGGTGCTCCATAACGGTGCGCTGACATGGTTTTGAGGTGAAGGGCTCTATGAAAGCTGGTTGGTGGAATAAGGTATTGGGAATAGCTCGTGGAGTGTCTTCGCTGTGCTTAGTCGTAGTGATTAACGTCTTTGTCATCGCTGCTGCATGGGCAGAGGAATCGGGAGAGCCAACCCCTACCCCGGCGTCTGAAGGGGCGGACGGTGAGAAGGAGGGTAGCAGCGCTTCCGAGGGGAGCGTTCCGCGCAAGAAAGTGAAACCAGTTGAGGTCAAAGTGCAGGATCCGCGCGGAGATCCTGATTTAGTTGTCTGTAGTCAAAACTTGAAACTCTTTGGGACGTTTCAGTCGTTAAAGCAGAAGTCCCCGCAATACACGCAACGCGAACACGACCTAAAGATCTCCGATCTTGTTGAACGGTTTTCCATAGCAGACTGTGATGTGATCGCGGTCCAAGAGATCATTGGTCGAACTCAGGAGATATCTGAGGCGGGCTTGCTTGAGTTGGTAAAGGAGCTGCAACGTATTACCAACCGATTCTTTGAAGTGCGAGTTGGCCCTCCGGCGGAGGGGGGAATGGGTCTCGGATTTATTGTAGCAAAAGATAGAGCCACTATTTTAAATACTCTAGCGTATGCTCGAGTTGAGTTGCCGAAAATCTCGCCCAAAGAGAAGCCAAGGGTGTTTCCGCGTACACCGCTTGAGATGCAACTGTCGGTGAACTCACGAGATACCAATCAGCCTAAGCCAGTCAGTCTTGTAAACTTTCATTTTAAGTCAAAGCGGGGAGAGGCGAGCGATCCAACCGGGCTCGAGTGGGAAACCTATCGAATGGAGATGGCCGAAGCTCTGCGTCGCATAGTGGAGCAGCGTCACAAGGCAGCATTCGCTTCAAGCGAAGCGATTCTACTCCTTCTTGGAGATAGAAATAGTAATTTTGATGTTGCTAGTGCTCGGATACTTGAAGGTAGTCTTAACCTTGCAAGTTTCCGAGCAGGTGGAGGTTGTAGGCTGAGTAAGCGCGGTGTTGCAATA
>JBIIHY010000321.1:0-3872 GCA_044235305.1 Bdellovibrionota bacterium | reverse complement strand
CTCATGGCAGATAGTGGCCTACATTTTACTAACCGCAGCCGAAGTGCTGGTGTCTGTAACAACTCTCGAGATGGCCTACACCTCGGCGCCAAAGGTCAGTAAATCTTTTTCGACCTCGTTTTATCTGCTCTCTGTTGCGCTTGGTAACGGTTTCACTGCTCTGTGCAGCGGCTATCTATCACCCCTCATAGGGTCACCCTCTAGTAGCTCATACTTTCTCTTCTTTGCGATCCTACCCATCCTGGTTACGCTACCAGCATTCGTGTTGTGCTCTCGAGTTGAGGAGAAGAGTATCCTCTAGAGAAGCGAGAACCCGGCTCTTTAGCAACAGCTAAGACTACTGCCCTATGGCGAGGTACGTCCGCTATAGGTATGCTGATTTCACCGCCCCACAAATTTGACCATCCCCAGTGTCCTGATTGAAGCACTACCGACCTGATCTTCTCTCACTTCCAAAAGGGGTACGACCTGAGTTCAAGGCAACTGATTTTGATTCGGTTGCTCCAGTATGAGCAGACAATGTTTCATGAGTGAAAATAGCCAACCAAACCACTGGGCAATAGCGATATGTCTCGCAATACGTAATACCAAGAAAGGGGTGGATGCCGTAGCCGGGACACAGGTTCAAGTAGGACAAAAAAGGGGAAATTCTTGACGGTCAGACGTTTCCGCAGTCTGTTTCTTGTCCCGACAGATGCTTTATCAGATCGAAACGGACATTTTCAGTCCGTCTCGACGCAGTATTCGTTGGCCCCTTTCCGTAGCAACACCACTATATAGTATTCTGTTGGACGCGCCGTAGAGTTAAGCACGGCTGGCCAAATCCAATTTTATGTTTAGTGAAAAAGTCTCTCCGTTTCAATTCCACACAGCCGGCATCAGAGCCCTGAACTGCCGCGAAACATTCTTCAGTCCTCACGCCCTTCTTGTGCAGAGGGAGCGGGAACACGTATCGCAGACGATCTCTAAAAGTATCGCTGGGATGCTAGACCTCGCCGCCATGGCTAAGACCGTTATCAACGGTCACCAGCAATTGGCCCGCACACTTACAAGTGGGCAGAACTTCTTTTTTGGGGAACAAACTTGCAACAAGCATCTGCCACCAGAACAAACACACGAGCTTCGCCAAACCGCTTACACCATGGGGCGAGAATACGGCTTTGAGAGCCTCGCCAAAAAAGCGCGCAGACGGGGGGAATCAATCATCTCTGTTGATGGATACAACTTCAGATCAGACCACCTTGTGAATGCCCTTGTCACCGCACAGGGCTATGAGCAACAACGACATCGAGATACCAACCGCATAATCTCAGCCCTGCGAGCGATGAGAACTCGCATCCAAGAGGACCCTCCGCTACAACAAGCACTCTGCGCTCTTTTCAGACGCGAAGACTGGACTGCCTTCACCGAAGAGCGTGCCAAAGCCATCGAACATCAACAGGGTATCCTGCGACTGTGGCTCAGCAGGTCCACCATCGCTTCAGAGGCATTCGTTCTTCCATGTCCCATGGAGCCCTGGTTGCCTACAATGGTTGAGGTCGGTGAGAAGGTCGCGAGCTCGGAGCAGTTGGCGCTGCAGACCAGCCTGGAATCCGCATACGTGATAAGCCCAATTCGGAAAGCAACCCTTGCGAAAATTGCCAACCACTTGCTGGACGATTTGGCTCGTTTAGCACGCACACATTCAGGACTACGCGAGTCTCCGATTAAGGATGGCTTTCGGATCCAATACCTTCTCACGGAGCTCAGCAAGCCGCTCCCTGATGATGTGAAAACTGCACATCTGAGCATGCTTCATCAAGTTACCGAGAGATTCTTGCGAGACGAATCGAACCTCGTCATCGTATTAGCCATCGTTGAAGATGACTCGCTCTCCGAGACTGAGCGCAACAGGTTTCTCGACCATATTCGTGCAGCGGCCTTGGCCAGCTCTTCAACCGGGTTCCGCAAGGTGTTTGACCCGTCATACGAAGATACATCAATGAATGAGTCGGTGTTGCCGAACGGTTGTGACGGTCAGGTGCCTTCTATCCCCAAACGAACGGAGGTGCGCCGCGAAGTGCGCGAGGCTCTACAGGAAAGACGCGTCTGGAGCCTGAAAGAAGAGCTGTTGAGTCGGATTAGCGATCTGCAGGAATTCAACCCTACTCCACGCGCTCCTGAAGGAGCGACACTACGATTTTTTCCCCCGCGATTAGAAAACGACTTCAAATCGTGGACTTGCTCCTTATCAGACATCGCGCAAACGGCTATCTCTGAGCTACTTCAGGCCGCACTACGTGGAGCTCAAGTCGACTTCAAGCCGATTAACACAGAAAAGAAGATGATGGAACTTCGACTAGCAGGCCTCGGCTACAGAATCTATTTCACCCGCTCGAAGCAAAACCAACTTGTTGTCCTTGGATTTGGCGCCAAAGAAGATCAAAAGCAAGACATTCTAATAGCGAAGGAGCGTTTCCGAAGGTTTACTGCCGAGGATTAACCCAGCGCAGGCAGATGCGAGAAAAGCACGTGCGAAGCTAGTTCTTCACGTGCCCTGACTAATTACCCTATCCCCGGGCTAGTTTTCTCTGGCCTTTCGAGCTACCGCTTGCAACCACGCTTTCAATCGCGTCGTGAACCCGTCGACCTGCTTTAAGGCATAGAGGTGGTCTCCCTCGACCTCTTCGATCGTTGCGGCGGTGTTTCTCTTCGCGCTCTCTTGGGCTATCCACCGCAAAAGCCGTGGAGGAAAACGTTCGTCCTGCTGGCTGTACAGGAGGAGAACCGGGATCTTTGCGTTTCGGATCGCCGGATGCGCTCCGTTGATAAGCGCGACACCACGCAGGTGTGGCGCGAATTCCTGAGTCAGGAGCGCGGCTCCGACTGCGCCCGCCGAGACCCCAACGAGGTAGATCTCCGTTGTCCCACGCTCGCCGAGTGAAGTGATAAGGTTCCGAACTATATCTCGCCCCCGGTCGGATCCCCACATCCCCAGAACTCCGAGGGAGGGGCAGTACGTATCTGCGCCGATGGATTCGGCCGCTTTTGAGACGATCCAACACAGAAGTCCGATATTTCCCCCTGTTCCGTGCAGGAATACGATCGCCCTGCGCGAGGGAACCCCGTCTGCAGATCTGAATACGAGGCCTCGTATTCTCGAGAGGAGGGGGGCTTCGACCATGCTCGACACGAGGGCCGATGTGTAGTGACCTCGCTCTTGATACATCGCGGCGTAGAGCCGTGACGTCTCAGGCAAGAGATTTCGAGCCTCTGAGAGGCTTAATCCCCCGATGAGGGGGAAAAACCCCGACGCAATAGCGACGAGGTCTTGCTCCGGTGCAACACCGTCGATAGAGAGAAGCGGTGAGGTCGACGCGGAGATGAACTCTCCCCGCCGAGGTGGCACCACGGTGCTCCTGGAGTATATGAAAAATGCCGCGCCCAAACAGGCGAGCGCGATACCCCCGATAGTACGACGCAGAGCGAGGCGATACTTAGGAACCGGGCTTGCAAGTCCAAAGGTCGCAACACTTTGGAGGATGAGGAGGAGAAGTGTCCTGACAGTCACTCCGACCCAGATTCCTGATGCTAGGAGAAGGAGTGAGTAGGTGACGATGCCGAGCCTTATGGCAAAGAATATCTGACCCAGTATAGATCGTTTCTCTTGTGTGTCCCTCACGGCGGCGAATCTCCATCGAACTACCTTATCACGCTACGATAGTCCTATCGCCCAGTACATGGTACTTTTTAGCGAGGGGCGAGCTGCCTCTTCACGAGCCTTAACGCGCCTCAGAGCCAACATAAGCAGTCTCTATAAGGCTGTACCCAGTCGAATCGAAAGTACCATGTGCCGGGGGAACTCGGATGCTATAGAAGGGGCACAGAACAGA